>NZ_CBFFRL010000004.1:0-60478 GCF_965644215.1 Phytobacter sp. V69 | reverse complement strand
GGATTCAGGCAACCGTCTGTGGTGTTTGCAGAGCTAAGATTGGCGGCTTAGCGTTGCACTTCGGAGTTGAATCCGCCCTATTTCCTTATTAATAATGGGATTATTTCTGGTGATGGATGAGTTTTAATTTTAGGATATTTCGCATGCATAAGCGCAGGTAAGGGATTTGTCAATATCAATAAAATCCTAAAATCTTAAATATTTGCTCTTAATATTATTCTTAAAAACATGTTTATGGCGGGATGTTACCTTGCCTGTAATTCGCTTAGCTGCAACAATTCCTCCAGCATGTTTCAAATATACCTGTGAAGTTATTTTTAATGCAGCTAAACAGCGCAAATCCTTATGTCTGCCGTATTTAAGGTATCCAGGAATATTCTCTATAAGGAGCGGAGTACGAGGGGTGTTTTCAATAACTTACTGTTTAATCAGTGGATTGGTAGCTGAAAGCCAAGGGCGGTAGCCTGCCTGACAGCGTGTCAAAAAGTCTGGATTATTCTGTCAATAGCATGTGGTTGAATAAGCGCTTTTTAGGACTGATACCAGTTATATTAAGTTTCGATTAACTGCATTCTGATTCCGTTGCGACCAGGCACTTATTTAAATACACAGGATAATTACTCTGCAAAAGTGATAATTAATCAATGATGAAATCCAAAACGAAATTGATACCATTATTGGTGTCCATGAGCTTGATGAGTGGCTGCACAGTTTTCCCCGGTAGCAATATGTCAACAATGGGAAAAGATGTGATCAAACAACAAGACGCTGATTTTGATTTAGATCGCATGGTGAATGTCTATCCGTTGACACCACGACTGGTTGAACAATTACGTCCGCGACCGAATGTCGCCCAGCCGAATATGTCGCTGGACCAGGAAATCTCAAACTACCAATATCGCGTTGGCCCAGGGGATGTACTGAGCGTCACCGTCTGGGACCACCCTGAACTGACCACTCCGGCAGGCCAGTACCGTAGTTCAAGCGACACCGGTAACTGGGTACAGCCCGATGGCACCATGTTCTATCCCTACATTGGCAAAGTACATGTTGTCGGCAAAACCCTTGCAGAAATCCGCAGTGATATTACCGGCCGCTTAGCGACGTACATCGCTGACCCGCAGGTGGACGTTAATATCGCCGCTTTCCGTTCGCAGAAGGCCTACATCTCCGGACAGGTCAACAAATCCGGCCAGCAGGCCATTACCAACGTTCCGCTGACCATTCTGGATGCGATCAACGCCGCAGGCGGCCTGACCGATGCCGCCGACTGGCGCAACGTTGTGCTGACCCATGAAGGTAAAGAACAACGCATCTCCCTGCAGGCGCTGATGCAGAACGGCGATTTGAGCCAGAACCGTCTGCTCTATCCGGGTGACATCCTCTTTGTGCCACGTAATGACGATCTGAAAGTCTTCGTCATGGGTGAAGTCAAAAAACAGAGCACGCTCAAAATGGACTTCAGTGGTATGACGCTGACCGAAGCGCTGGGCCAGGCCGAGGGTATCGATCTGACCACCTCCAACGCCAGCGGCATCTTCGTGATCCGTCCGCTGAAAGGCGAGGGCGGTCGCGGTGGCAAGATTGCCAACATTTATCAGCTTGATATGTCCGATGCAACATCGCTGGTGATGGCAACCGAATTCCGCCTCCAGCCGTATGACGTAGTGTACGTGACGACCGCACCGGTTGCTCGCTGGAACCGTCTCATCAACCAGTTGCTGCCAACCATCAGTGGCGTTCGCTACATGACGGACACGGCGCGCGACATTCACACCTGGTGATACGCGATGTTTAACAAAATTCTGGTGGTGTGTGTGGGGAACATTTGCCGTTCCCCCACGGCGGAGCGGCTGCTGAAAAAGTATCAGCCCGCGTTAACGGTAGCGTCAGCCGGTCTGGGGGCGCTGGTTGGGAAAAGTGCGGATGCACAAGCCACCCATGTGGCACAGAAGAATGCACTGTCGCTTGAAGGCCACTGTGCCCGGCAGGTTTCCGGAAGAATGTGCCGTGAATACGACCTGATTCTGGTCATGGAGAAGCGGCATATCGCCGCATTGTGCGAAATCGCGCCGGAGATGCGCGGCAAAGTTATGTTGTTTGGTCACTGGGATGATGAACGAGAAATTCCCGATCCGTATCGCAAAAGCCGCGACGCCTTTGAGGCCGTTTACACCTTACTTGACCAGTCTGCCCGCCAGTGGGCGCAGGCACTGAACGCTCAGCAGGGATAACAATGACAGAGAAAACACACCATTCTGCCGTCCCGGCGGTGGGAAATGATGAAATCGATGTAGGTCGATTAATCGGTACAGTCGTCGAGGCCCGCTGGTGGGTGCTGGGTATTACCTCGTTATTTGCCGCAGCGGCCATCGTCTATTGCCTGTTTGCCACACCTATCTACAGTGCGGATGCGCTGGTACAGATTGAGCAAAATGCCGGGAACTCACTGGTGCAGGATATCGGTTCGGCCCTGTCGAACAAGCCACCGGCCTCGGAAGCGGAAATCCAGCTGATTCAGTCCAGGCTGGTGCTGGGTAAAACTGTTGACGATTTAAACCTGGATATTGCGGTGACTAAAAACACCTTCCCGGTGTTTGGCGCGGGCTGGGACCGGCTGATGGGGCGGCAAAATGACACCGTCAACGTCACCACCTTTACCTTACCCAAAGGGATGAATGAACAGACCTTTACCCTCAAGGTGCTGGGGCCAAAACAGTACGCACTGACCAGCGATGGCGGTTTCAGCGCTCGTGGCGAAGTTGGGCAGCCGCTGAATAAAAACGGGGTGACCATGCTGGTGGGCGCCATTAAGGCAGCTAACGACAGCGAGTTCACCGTCACCAAATTCTCCACTCTCGGGATGATCAACAACCTGCAGAACAGCCTGAGCGTGACGGAGAACGGGAAAGACACCGGGGTGCTGAGCCTGAGCTATATCGGCGAAGATCGCGATCAGATTCGCGACATCCTCAACAGTATCACCCGCAACTACCTGCAACAGAACGTTGAGCGTAAATCAGAGGAAGCGGCGAAGAGTCTCGAGTTCCTCGATAAACAACTGCCGGAAGTGCGCGCCAAGCTGGACGTGGCAGAGAACAAACTCAACAGTTATCGCCAGCAGCAAGACTCCGTCGACCTGCCGCTGGAAGCGAAGTCGGTGCTCGACTCGATGGTCAACATTGATGCACAGCTTAACGAACTGACCTTTAAAGAGGCAGAGATCTCCAAGCTGTACACCAAAGTGCATCCGGCTTACCGCACGCTGCTGGAAAAACGCAAAGCGCTGGAAGATGAAAAGGCCAAACTCAACACCCGCGTCACGGCGATGCCGAAAACGCAGCAGGAGATTGTCCGTCTGACGCGTGATGTGGAATCCGGCCAGCAGGTCTATATGCAGTTGCTCAATAAACAGCAGGAACTGCGTATCACTGAGGCCAGCACCGTGGGCGATGTGCGTATCGTCGATGCGGCTATCACCCAGCCTGGTATCCTGAAACCGAAAAAAGCGCTGATCATTCTCGGCAGCATCATCCTCGGGCTGATCCTGTCGGTGGTGATTGTTCTGCTGCGTTCACTCTTCAACCGCGGTATCGAAAGCCCGCAGGTACTGGAAGAGCAAGGGATCAACGTTTACGCCAGCATCCCGCTGTCTGAATGGCAAAAAGCGCGTGACACGGTCAAAACCATTAAGGGCAGTAAACGTCACAAGCAGAGCCAGTTGCTGGCGGTGGGTAACCCGGCAGATCTGGCGATTGAAGCGGTACGTAGCCTGCGCACCAGCCTGCACTTCGCGATGATGCAGGCACCGAATAACGTTCTGATGATGACTGGGGTCAGCCCGTCGATTGGTAAAACGTTCGTCTGTGCCAACCTGGCGGCAGTGATAAGCCAAACCAATAAACGCGTGCTGATGATCGACTGTGATATGCGCAAAGGCTACTCCCATGAGTTGCTGGGCACCGATAACATCAACGGCCTGTCGGACATTCTGGTCGGCAAGGGGAGTATCGAAAACTGTGCGAAACAGACCTCGATTGCCAATTTTGACCTTGTGCCACGCGGGCTGGTTCCGCCTAACCCGTCGGAACTGCTGATGAGCGAGCGCTTCTCACAACTGCTGGCCTGGGCGAGCAAACACTACGACCTGGTACTGATTGATACCCCGCCAATTCTTGCGGTGACGGATGCCGCCATCGTGGGTCGCCACGCGGGTACCACGCTGATGGTGGTGCGCTATGCGGTGAACACGGTGAAAGAGGTCCAGACCAGTCTGAGCCGCTTTGAGCAAAACGGTATTCAGGTCAAAGGCGTCATCCTGAACTCCATTTTCCGCCGCGCGACCGGCTATCAGGATTACGGCTATTACGAATACGAATACAAGTCTGATAGCAAATAACGTTTAACCCTTACCCCTCACCCCGTCCCTCTCCCCACAGGGGAGAGGGGGAAAATAACTGCAGTCGCTGGCACATGGGCACAGACAGTTCCCTCGCCCCTTCGGGGAGAGGGTTTGGGTGAGGGGAATCTTGATCAATCGAGGAAAAAATGACCACAGAACGTCCGTTAATCTCGATTTATATGCCGACATGGAACCGTCAACAGCTGGCGATCCGCGCCATCAAATCGGTCCTGCGTCAGGATTACCCCCATTGGGAAATGATCATTGTTGACGACTGCTCAACCACGTTTGAACAGTTACAGAGCTTTGTTGAGGAGTTAAATGACCCCCGCGTGAGCTATACCCGTAACGCGTTTAACTCCGGGGCTTGTGCGGTGCGCAACCAGGCGATCATGCAGGCGACGGGGCAGTTTATTACCGGTATCGACGATGACGATGAGTGGACCCCGGACCGTTTGTCCGTGTTCCTGGAACATAAACAGCATCTGGTATCGCGGGCTTTTCTGTATGCCAATGACTATGTCTGTGAAGGCGAAGTCTATTCGCAGCCGACCAGTCTGCCGCTTTACCCGAAATCGCCGTTCTCCCGCAAGCTGTTCTACAAGCGCAATATCGTTGGCAACCAGGTGTTTAGCTGGGCCTGGCGCTTCAAAGAGAGCCTGTTCGATACGCAGCTGAAAGCGGCACAGGATTACGACATCTTTTTGCGCATGGTGGAGCAGTACGGCGAACCGTGGAAAATCGAAAAAGCGACGCAAATTCTGCACATCAACCACGGTGAGATGCAGATTACCTCGTCGCCGAAGAAGTTCTCCGGCTACTTCCATTTCTACCGTAAACACAAAGCCAAATTTGACCGCGCCAGCAAGAAATATCAGTTGTTCACGCTGTACCAGATCCGCAATAAACGCATGAACTGGCGCACGCTGCTGACCCTTTTCTCGGTGCGTAACGGCAAACGTCTGGCTGACGGTCTGCGAGGAAAATGATGCGTCTGGAAGATTTTCGCGCCAATCAATGGAGTTTGCGTCCGTGCTGCATGGTGGCGGCCTATCGCGTCGCCCATTTTTGCTCGGTGTGGCGCAAGAAGAATGTGCTCAACAACCTGTGGGCGGCGCCCATGCTGTTGGCTTACCGCTTTATCACGGAATGTCTGTTCGGCTATGAGATTCAGGCTGCCGCGACCATTGGCCGCCGTTTCACCATTCACCACGGCTACGCGGTGGTGATCAATAAGCATGTGGTTGCCGGTGATGACTTCACCATTCGCCATGGCGTGACCATCGGCAATCGCGGGGCCAGCAACCTGGCCTGCCCGGTTATCGGCAACAACGTCGAACTTGGCGCCAACGTGGTCTTGCTGGGTGAGATCACCATCGGCAATAACGTCATGGTGGGCGCAGGCAGCGTCGTGCTCGACGACGTGCCGGACAATGCGCTGGTGGTGGGTGAAAAAGCGCGGGTGAAGGCAATCAAATGAATATATTACAGTTTAACGTTCGCCTCGCCGAAGGTGGCGCGGCGGGTGTCGCGCTGGATTTGCACCAGCGGGCACTGCAGCAGGGCATGCATTCACGTTTTGTTTATGGCTACGGGAAAGGCGGCAAGAAAAGTGTCAGCCATGACCAGTATCCCGAAGTGTTCAAACAGACCCCGCGTCTGACGTCTATTGCGAACCTGGCGCTGTTTCGCCTGTTTAATCGCGACGTGTTTGGCAATCTCAATAATCTCTATCGCAGCGTCAGCCGCATCAATGGGCCGGTAGTGCTGCACTTTCACGTGATGCATAGCTACTGGCTGAACCTGGCCGAGGTAGTGGCATTTTGCCAGAAGCTGAAAGCGCATAAGCCGGATGTGACCTTCGTCTGGACGCTGCATGACCACTGGAGCGTCACCGGGCGCTGCGCGTTTACCGATGGCTGTGAAGGCTGGAAGCAGGGCTGCCAGAAGTGTCCGACCCTGGCGAACTATCCGCCGGTCAAAGTGGATCGCGCGCATCAGTTGGTGGACGAGAAGCGTCATCTGTTTAACGAGATGATGGCGCTTGGCTGCCAGTTCATTTCGCCAAGCCAGCACGTGGCGGAGGCGTTCAACAGCCTGTACGGTGCCGGTCGCTGCCGCATTATCAATAACGGGATTGATGTGGCGACCGAGGCCATTCTGGCGGATTTATCCCCGATTACCGTCACCCACGGGCGACCGAAAATCGCCGTGGTGGCCCACGACCTGCGCTATGACGGCAAGACGAACCAACAGCTGGTTCGCGACGTGCTGGCGCTGGGCGAGAAGGTGGAAGTGCACACCTTTGGCAAGTTTTCTCCCTTTGAGGGGACAAACGTGGTGAACCACGGGTTTCTGACGGACAAGCGTCAGTTGATGAGCGAACTCAACAAGATGGATGCGCTGCTGTTTACCTCTCGCGTGGACAACTACCCGCTAATTTTGTGTGAAGCGCTGTCCATCGGCGTGCCGGTTATCGCCACGCACAGCGACGCGGCGCGTGAGGTGCTGGAAAAGTCGGGCGGTAAAACCTTTAGCGAAGCGGAAGTGGTACCGCTGGTACAACGTCACAAAGCCGATATCGCGCAGGCCGTATTTTCGACCTCGCTGGAGGCGTTTAGCGCACGCAGCCGCCGCGCGTACAGCGGGCAACAGATGCTGGAGGAATATGTCTCATTCTATCAGGGTCTGTAGTTATCTCCTGCTGCCGCTAATTTACCTGCTGGTTAACGTGAAGATTTTCCAGCTTGGCGAAAGCTTTCCGATAACCATCGTGACGTTCTTGCCGCTGCTGCTGTTGCTTTACGTGGACAGAATCAACCTGAAAAAGTTGATGATTGCCCTCGGCACGGGTGCTTTTTTGACGCTGTTTAACTACATTTTTGGCCAGTCGCTCAACGCCGGGAAATACGTGACCTCCGCGATGCTGTTTGTCTACATCGTGATCATCATCGGCATGGTGTGGAGCATTCGCTTTAAAACCGTGTCACCGCATAACTACCGAAAAATTCTGCGCTTCTTCTACGTGGTGGTGGGGATGGTGGTGATGCTGGCCGCGGCGGAAATGGCGCAAATTATTCTCTCCGGTGGCAGTAGCCTGATGGAGATGATTTCGAAATATTTGATCTACAGTAACAGCTACGTACTGAATTTTATCAAATTTGGCGGTAAGCGAACCACGGCACTTTATTTCGAACCGGCATTCTTCGCTCTGGCATTAATCTCAATTTGGCTCAGCATCAAACAGTTTGGTATCAAAACGCCGAAGACAGATGCTATGATTCTGGCAGGGATAGTTCTTTCGGGATCGTTTTCAGGGGTAATGACATTTATCCTTTTTTATCTGCTGGAGTGGGCATTCCAGTATTTAAACAAGGAAGCGATACGCAAGAAGTTACCGTTAGCCATTATTTCACTGGCGGTATTTGTTGTCGGGGTAGTGTTCGCCTTTCCTTATATTGCGGAACGACTCGGTGATTTAGGGACAGAAGGCTCCTCCTCGTATTATCGCATTATCGGTCCGCTGGCGATGGTGGGATATTCCCTGGCCAATGTTGATGGCGTCGTAAGATTTGGCTCACTTTACGAATATGTCGCATCATTCGGAATCTTTAACGGTGCAGATGTCGGTAAAACCATAGACAATGGGTTGTATCTGTTAATTATCTATTTTTCATGGTTTGCCGTATTACTGACCGGTTGGTATTTGTTCAAAGTAGCAAGAATGACTGTCAATGCGTTTGGTAATAATCAGAATTTTCGTGTTCAACTTTATCTGTTTGCTCCTATATCGTGGTTTTTTACGGGGTCGATTTTTAGTCCTGAATACGCATTTTTAATTGTTTGCCCGTTTATTTTCCGCAAAGCGTTGAATATTTCGAGCATATGACGAGGTGGGTCACATGTTACTGAGCGTTATTACCGTTGCGTTTCGTAATTATGAAGGCGTGATGAATACCTGGAAATCGCTGGCCCATCTGGCACAGGCGCAGGATATCGTTTTCGAATGGATTGTTGTTGATGGCGGCTCGGCAGACGGTACCGCAGAATTTCTGGAAAACCTCAATGGCCAGTACCACTTACGCTACGTCAGCGAGAAAGATAAAGGCATCTATGATGCCATGAACAAAGGCATCAACATGGCAGATGGTCGCTTCGCGCTGTTCCTCAATTCCGGTGATATTCTGCACCCGGAAAGCGTGGAGGTGATTCGCCAGCTGGCACAAGAACGTGACAATGCGATGTACATTGGCGATGCATTATTAGATTTTGGCGATGGCAACAAAATACGCCGCAGCGCAAAGCGCGGCTGGTATATTTATCACAGCTTGCCCGCCAGTCATCAGGCAATATTCTTCCCGATGAGTGGCCTGAAAACCTACCCCTACGACTTACAATATAAAGTCTCTTCCGATTACGCATTGGCAGCCAGAATGTTTAAGGCGGGATTCTCCTTTAAGCGCCTGCACGGTCTGGTGTCCGAATTTTCCATGGGCGGCGTGTCAACATCGAATAACCTTGAATTATGTCGGGATGCTCGTGACGTCCAACGAAAAATATTACGCGTACCGGGATTTTGGGCGGAATTATCGTACCTGTTGCGCCTGCGGACTACCGGTAAAGCGAAAGCCTTATATAACAAAGCATAATGTGAATGCCCTAAATAATTCGAGTCGCAGGAAGGCGACAAGTAAGAGAATTCCGATGAGCTTACTCAAGTAAGTGATTCGGATGAACGAACGCAGTCAACGCACCGGGGGCTTGAAGAATAACGGGCACACGTATAAGGAATCACGATGCAAGAATTACAGGGATTCTCCGTGCCGAAAGGCTTTCGGGGCGGGAATGCTATTAAGGTTCAACTGTGGTGGGCGGTACAAGCAACATTATTTGCCTGGTCACCACAAATTATGTATCGCTGGCGCGCGTTCCTGCTGCGTTTATTCGGTGCAAAAATCGGAAAAAACGTAGTGATTCGCCCGTCGGTGAAAATAACGTATCCGTGGAAATTAACGCTTGGGGATTATAGCTGGGTTGGCGATGACGCCGTGTTATACACCCTGGGCGATATTTCAATCGGTGCTAATTCTGTGATTTCGCAGAAATGTTATTTGTGTACCGGCAGTCACGATTTTATGAGCGCGCATTTTGATATTACCGCGCAGCCTATCGTGATTGGCGACAAATGCTGGCTGGCAACGGATGTGTTTGTTGCTCCCGGCGTGTGTATCGGCGACGGAACGGTTGTTGGTGCGCGCAGTAGTGTGTTTAAGACGCTTGCGGCAAACAAAGTTTGTCGTGGCAATCCCGCAGTGGTAACACGCGAACGCGTTGAAAAATAAACAGTTTCCCCGTCATATTTCGGGCTGTAGCTGTGTTGGCTTTCCTCGCTTAACCAGTCACTTACATCAGTAAGCTCCTGGCTAAGCTGTGTTGCCGCCTTGCTACAACCCGAACTATTTAGGGGATTATTTAAGAGGTATTAAAAATGACTAAAGTCGCACTCATCACTGGCGTAACCGGACAAGACGGTTCCTATCTGGCCGAACTGCTTCTCGAGAAGGGTTACGAAGTTCATGGCATCAAGCGTCGTGCCTCTTCATTCAATACCGAGCGTGTGGACCATATTTATCAGGATCCGCACACCAGCAACCCGAAATTCCACCTGCACTATGGCGATCTGACGGACTCCTCCAACCTGACCCGTATCCTGCAGGAAGTACAGCCGGATGAGGTCTACAACCTTGGCGCGATGAGCCACGTGGCGGTCTCTTTCGAATCCCCGGAATACACCGCCGACGTTGACGGCATGGGTACTCTGCGCCTGCTGGAGGCGATTCGCTTCCTCGGCCTGGAGAAGAAAACCCGTTTCTACCAGGCGTCCACCTCTGAACTGTACGGCCTGGTGCAGGAAATCCCGCAGAAAGAGACCACGCCATTCTACCCACGCTCTCCGTATGCCGTGGCAAAACTGTACGCCTACTGGATCACCGTCAACTACCGTGAATCCTATGGCATGTACGCCTGTAACGGCATTCTTTTCAACCACGAATCTCCGCGCCGTGGTGAAACCTTCGTGACCCGCAAAATCACCCGTGCGATTGCTAACATCGCGCAGGGCCTCGAATCCTGCCTGTACCTCGGCAACATGGATTCCCTGCGTGACTGGGGTCATGCCAAAGACTACGTGAAAATGCAGTGGATGATGCTGCAGCAGGACCACCCGGAAGATTTCGTTATCGCCACCGGCGTGCAGTATTCCGTGCGTCAGTTCGTGGAAATGGCGGCGGCGCAACTGGGTATCAAACTGCGCTTTGAAGGCAAAGGCGTGGAAGAGAAGGGGATTGTGGTCTCCGTCACCGGTCACGATGCACCGGGCGTGAAACCGGGTGATGTGATTGTTGCCGTTGACCCGCGCTACTTCCGTCCGGCGGAAGTGGAAACCCTGCTCGGTGACCCGACCAAAGCGCATGAGAAACTGGGCTGGAAACCGGAAACCACGCTACAGGAGATGGTCTCTGAGATGGTAGCCAAAGATCTTGAAGCGGCGAAAAAACACTCGCTGCTGAAAGCCCACGGTTACGAGGTTGCCATCGCGCTGGAGTCTTAAGCATGACGAAACAACGTATCTTTGTCGCGGGTCACCGCGGCATGGTCGGGTCGGCCATTGTCAGACTGCTGGCGCAACGCGAAGACGTGGAGCTGGTACTGCGCAACCGTGATGAACTAAATCTGCTCGATACGGTACAGGTGCAGGCGTTTTTTGCCAGCGAACGTATCGACCAGGTCTATCTGGCGGCGGCGAAAGTGGGCGGCATTGTCGCCAATAACACGTACCCGGCGGATTTCATCTACGAGAACATGATGATTGAGAGCAACATCATTCACGCGGCGCATCTGTACGACGTGAACAAGCTGTTGTTCCTCGGTTCATCCTGTATCTACCCGAAGCTGGCGCATCAGCCGATGGCGGAAAGCGAACTGCTGCAGGGGACGCTGGAAGCGACTAACGAGCCGTACGCCATTGCCAAAATTGCCGGGATCAAGCTGTGCGAGTCTTACAACCGTCAGTACAACCGTGATTACCGCTCGGTGATGCCGACCAACCTGTACGGGCCGAATGACAACTTCCACCCGAGCAACTCCCACGTGATCCCGGCGCTGCTGCGCCGCTTTCATGAAGCCACGCTTGGCAACGCGCCTGACGTGGTGGTGTGGGGCAGCGGCACGCCGATGCGTGAATTCCTGCACGTGGATGACATGGCCGCGGCCAGCATCCACGTGATGGAGCTGGACAGGGAAGTGTGGCAGGAGAATACCGAACCGATGCTGTCGCACATTAACGTTGGCACCGGTGTGGACTGCACCATCCGCGAGCTGGCGCAAACGCTCGCCCAGGTGACGGGGTACAAAGGCCGCGTGGTCTTTGACGCCACCAAACCGGACGGCACGCCACGCAAACTGCTGGATGTGTCACGCCTGCATGCGCTCGGCTGGTATCACGAGATCTCACTGGAGCAGGGGCTGGCCAGCACCTATCAGTGGTTCCTTGAAAACCAGCAACGGTTCCGGGGGTAAGCATGTTTTTACGTCCGGAAGATTTTGCCACGGTCGTGCGTTCGACCCCGCTCATCTCCATCGATCTCATCGTGGAGAACGACAGCGGCGAGTTTTTACTCGGTAAGCGTACGAATCGTCCGGCGCAGGGTTACTGGTTTGTGCCGGGTGGGCGGGTGCAGAAAGATGAACCGCTGGCGAGCGCCTTTGAGCGTCTGACGCTGGCAGAACTGGGCGTACTCCTGCCGATGTCGGCAGGAGAGTTTTATGGCGTCTGGCAGCATTTCTACGACGATAACTTTTCCGGCAGCGACTTCTCGACCCACTACATCGTGCTCGGGTTCCGCGTGCGGGTGGATGCGTCCACTCTGGCGCTGCCGCCGGATCAGCACGATGACTATCGCTGGTTGACGTCGGATAGGCTGATTGCCGACCCGCTGGTACATGACAACAGCCGTGCCTACTTTAAGGAAGCGCGGGGAGTACCGGGCTTATGAAAATTCTCGTTTACGGCATCAACTATGCGCCGGAGTTAACCGGCATCGGTAAATACACCGGCGAAATGGTGGAATGGATGGCCCGTCAGGGGCATGACGTCCGGGTGATTACTGCACCGCCGTACTACCCCGAGTGGCAGGTCGGCGAGGCCTATTCTGGCTGGCGTTATCGCCGGGAAAACGGTGCCGCGACCGTCTGGCGCTGTCCGCTGTATGTGCCGAAACAGCCGTCGACCCTGAAACGACTGATTCACCTGACCAGCTTCGCCGTGAGCAGCTTTTTCCCGCTGATGGCGCAGCGTCGCTGGAAGCCGGATCGCATCATCGGCGTGGTGCCAACGCTGTTTTGCACGCCGGGTATGCGGCTGCTGGCAAAACTGACCGGCGCCCGCACGTTGCTGCACGTTCAGGATTACGAAGTTGACGCCATGCTTGGCTTAGGGATGGCCGGAAAGGGCAAAACCGGCAAAGTGGCAAAGCTGGCCGCCGCGTTTGAGCGCAGCGGTCTGCATAACGTCGACAACGTTTCCACCATTTCCCGCTCAATGATGAATAAAGCACGGGAAAAAGGGGTGGAAGCCGGGCGGATAATCTTCTTCCCGAACTGGTCAGAAGTGGCCCGTTTTCGTGAGGTTGACCCGCAGGCCGTGGCGCAGCTGAGAGACGCGCTGGAACTGCCGGACGACAAAAAAATCATTCTTTATTCCGGCAACATCGGCGAGAAGCAGGGGCTGGAAAATGTGATTGCTGCAGCGGCAAACCTTCGCGACCAGCCGTGGCTATTTGTGATTGTCGGCCAGGGCGGCGGCAAGCTCAGACTGGAAAAACAGGCCCTGCAAGAAGGGCTGGATAACGTGAAATTCTTCCCGTTGCAGTCTTACGACGCGCTGCCTGCGCTGCTCAAGATGGCCGACTGCCATCTGGTGATTCAAAAACGCGGTGCGGCGGATGCCGTACTGCCATCGAAACTGACCAATATCCTCGCCGTGGGCGGCAATGCCGTTATCACCGCCGAGGCGTCCACCGAGCTGGGCCAGCTTTGTCTGGCATCGCCGGGTATTGCCGTGTGCGTGGAGCCGGAATCCGTTCCTGCCCTCACGGCGGGCATCGAACAGGCGCTGTTGATGCCCAAAACCAACACGGTGGCACGTGAATATGCCGAACGCACGCTCGAGAAAGAGAGCGTGTTAACCCAGTTTATGACTGATATCTCCCGACGCGATCCGGTGGTCAGTGCAGGGCAGGCTGCCCATGCACAAGACGAACGCCTGCATTACGAAGGGAATGGGGATAAATCATGAGTCAAACGCAACTGTATCCGGTCGTGATGGCCGGAGGCTCCGGCAGCCGCCTGTGGCCACTGTCCCGTGTCCTTTACCCAAAACAGTTCCTGTGCCTGAAAGGCGACCTGACCATGCTGCAGACAACCGTCTGCCGTCTGGACGGGGTGGAGTGTGAAAGCCCGGTGGTTATCTGCAACGAACAACATCGTTTTATCGTTGCCGAGCAGCTGCGCCAGCTCAATAAGCTGACAGAAAACATCATTCTTGAACCGGCGGGGCGTAACACCGCACCGGCGATCGCGCTGGCCGCCATGGCGGTCAAACGTCATAACCCGGACAGCGACCCGCTGATGCTGGTGCTGGCAGCGGATCACGTTATTCAGGATGAAGAGGCGTTTCGCGCGTCGGTACGCCAGGCGCTGGCCTATGCCGAAAGCGGCAAACTGGTGACCTTTGGCATCGTGCCGGATCTGCCGGAAACCGGCTACGGTTACATTCGCCGTGGCGAAGTGACCTCAGGCAAAGGTGACGGACTGGCCTTTGACGTGGCGCAGTTTGTGGAAAAACCGAATCTCGACACCGCGCAGGGCTATGTGGCGAGCGGCGAATATTACTGGAACAGTGGCATGTTCTTGTTCAGCGCCGGACGTTACCTGGAAGAGCTGCAAAAATACCGTCCCGATATCTATGAGGCCTGTGAGCGGGCTATGGATGCGACGGACCCGGATCTCGATTTTATCCGCGTGGATGAGGCGTCGTTCCTCGCCTGTCCGGAAGAGTCTATCGACTACGCGGTGATGGAAAAAACCGCCGATGCGGTAGTGGTTCCGATGGATGCCGGCTGGAGCGATGTCGGTTCCTGGTCTTCACTCTGGGAAATCAGCGCCCATACGCCCGAGGGAAACGTCCATCACGGCGACGTCATCAGTCATGAAACGGAAAACAGCTTCGTCTATGCGGAGTCCGGTCTGGTCACCACCGTCGGCGTGAAAGATCTCGTGGTGGTTCAGACCAAGGATGCGGTGCTGATTGCCGACCGCAATCATGTGCAGGACGTGAAAAAAGTGGTGGAGCAAATCAAAGCCGATGGCCGCCATGAGCACCACATTCACCGCGAAGTTTACCGTCCATGGGGCAAATATGACTCCATCGATGCGGGCGACCGCTACCAGGTGAAACGCATCACCGTGAAACCCGGCGAAGGGCTTTCCGTGCAGATGCATCATCACCGCGCTGAACACTGGGTGGTGGTGGCCGGTACGGCAAAAGTCACCATCAATGACGATATCAAACTGCTGGGCGAGAACGAGTCAATCTATATTCCGCTCGGCGCGCGCCACTGTCTGGAGAACCCGGGGAAAATTCCCCTCGATCTGATTGAAGTACGGTCCGGTTCGTATCTTGAAGAGGACGATATTGTGCGATTTGAAGATCGGTACGGACGCATCTAATTCTATCCATCATCTTTCGTGCCGCAGGTGTGTTAGCGCCTTTGCTCACCCCAGTTACTTAGTTGACTAAGTCCCTGGGGATTCGCGCAGACGCTGCCTTCCTGCAACGCGAAATCTAATGGATATAACGACTGAATTCTTTTGATTATTTCTCCACTCCGGAGAGGGCGAACTGTTGCCTGAAAACGAGGTAATGATGGAAAAATTAACCTGTTTTAAAGCCTACGATATTCGCGGCAAGCTGGGTGAAGAGCTGAATGAAGACATTGCCTGGCGCATTGGCCGGGCCTACGGCGAATATTTAAAACCGAAAACGATCGTGCTGGGCGGCGATGTCCGTTTGACCAGCGAAACGCTAAAACTGGCGCTGGCCAAAGGGCTGCAAGATGCCGGTGTGGACGTCCTGGATATTGGACTTTCCGGTACCGAAGAGATCTATTTTGCCACCTTCCACCTGGGTGTGGATGGTGGTATCGAAGTTACCGCTAGCCATAACCCAATGGACTACAACGGGATGAAGCTGGTGCGTAAAGGCGCGCGTCCGATCAGCGGTGATACGGGGCTGCGTGATGTTCAGCGCCTGGCGGAAGCGAATGATTTCCCGCCTGTCGACCAGAACAATCGCGGCAGCTACCAGCAAATCAACCTGCGTGATGCCTATGTTGATCACCTGCTCGGCTATGTCGACCTGTCGAATTTCAAACCATTACGACTGGTCATTAATTCCGGTAACGGGGCGGCAGGGCCGGTTATTGACGCCCTGGAAGAACGCTTTAAGGCGCGCAATATCCCCGTCACCTTTATCAAGGTGCACAACACCCCCGATGGTAACTTCCCGAACGGCATCCCGAACCCTCTGCTGCCGGAGTGTCGCGGCGACACCCGCAATGCGGTCATTGAGCATCGTGCGGATCTCGGTATCGCGTTTGACGGAGATTTTGACCGCTGCTTCTTCTTTGACGGCGGCGGCCAGTTTATCGAGGGGTATTACATCGTCGGTCTGCTGGCGCAGGCATTCCTCGAGAAAAACCCTGGTGCGAAGATCATTCACGACCCGCGTCTTTCCTGGAACACGGTAGATGTGGTAACCGCGGCAGGCGGTAAGCCGGTGATGTCGAAAACAGGGCACGCGTTTATCAAAGAGCGCATGCGCGAAGAGGATGCGATCTACGGCGGTGAGATGAGCGCGCATCACTATTTCCGCGATTTTGCCTACTGCGACAGCGGCATGATCCCCTGGCTGTTGGTGACGGAGCTGCTGTGTCTGCAGGGTAAAACGCTGGAAGAGCTGGTTCGCGATCGCATGACCGCCTTCCCGGCCAGCGGCGAGATCAACTTAAAGCTGGCGCAGGCCTCACCCGCAATCGCCCGTGTCGAGGCGCATTTCAATGGCTCTGCGCTTAGCGTTGACCGTACCGATGGCATCAGCATGTCCTTCCCGGACTGGCGCTTTAATCTGCGCTCGTCCAACACCGAACCAGTCGTGCGTCTGAATGTGGAGTCGCGCAGCGACACCGCGCTGATGGAGGCACGAACGCAGGACATTCTGGCGCTGTTGAAACAGTAATCCCTGTTTTTCCCCTCACCCTAACCCTCTCCCCTGAGGGGAGAGGGGACCGTAAGTTGGCGCTTTCTGTCATGTGCCCGATACGGTTTTCTGCCTCTCCCTCTGGGGGGAGAGGGCTGGCGTGAAGGGTAAAATGAATGAATAGGTACAACGATGACAAATCTAAAAAAGCGCGACCGGGCCAAAACGAATGCATCGTTAATCTCCATCGTGCAGCGATTCTCAGACATCACCATCATGTTCAGTGGGCTGTATGTGGTCTGTAGGTTCAATGCGTTGCCGTTCTTTTATCAGCATCTGCTGATGGCCCTGATTACCCTGGTGGTATTCCAGATGATTGGCGGCATGACCGATTTTTATCGTTCATGGCGTGGTGTGCGGTTTATGACCGAGCTGGTTTTACTGTTGCAGAACTGGACCCTCAGTTTTGTCTTTAGCGCCGGTCTGGTGGCTTTTCGCAGCGAATTCAACAATACCTTTGCCCTCTATTTTGCCTGGTACTTGCTCAGCAGTTCCGGCCTGATTATTTGCCGCGGTGTGATCCGTTTTGCCGCGGGCTGGCTGCGTAATCACGGCTACAACACCCGCCGCGTTGCGGTGGTGGGCGACCTTCCCGCGGGCCAGGAACTGCTGGACGGTTTTCGTAATGAGCCGTGGCTGGGTTTTGAAGTGGTCGGTGTGTATCACGATGCGAAACCGGGCGGCGTAACCAGCGACTGGGTGGGGAATTTTGATCAACTGCTGGACGATGCCCGTGCCGGGAAAATCCACAACGTCTATATCGCCATGTCGATGAACGACGCCGCCTGCATCAAACGGCTGGTGCGCCAGCTGGCAGACACCACCTGCTCGGTGATCCTGATCCCGGATGTTTTCACCTTCAATATTCTGCATTCGCGTATTGAAGAGGTGAACGGGGTGCCGGTGGTGCCGCTGTACGACACGCCGCTGTCAGGGGTCAACCGCATTCTCAAACGTCTCGAAGATATCGTGCTGGCGTCGCTGATCCTGATGCTGATTTCTCCGGTTCTGCTGGGGATCTCACTGGCGGTGAAATTGACCTCGCCAGGCCCGGTTATCTTCCGCCAGACCCGTTACGGCATGGACGGTAAAGCGATCATGGTGTGGAAATTCCGCTCCATGAAAGTGATGGAAAACGACAAGGTGGTGACCCAGGCCACGCAAAACGATCCGCGCGTGACCAAAGTGGGCAGCTTCCTGCGTCGTACCTCACTGGATGAGCTGCCGCAGTTTATCAACGTGCTGACCGGCGGGATGTCCATCGTCGGGCCGCGTCCGCATGCGGTGGCGCATAACGAGCAATATCGTCAGCTGATTGAAGGCTACATGCTGCGCCATAAAGTGAAACCCGGTATTACTGGCTGGGCGCAGATTAATGGCTGGCGCGGCGAGACGGATACGCTGGAAAAAATGGAAAAACGCGTTGAGTTCGACCTCGAGTACATCCGCGAATGGAGCGTGTGGTTCGATATCAAAATCGTTTTTCTGACCATTTTTAAAGGGTTTGTGAATAAAGCGGCGTATTAGGAACCTGTCCCATAAGGCTGTTTTGCTGGTCATTTTGAACCTGGGCAGTGCTCAAAATCCTCACGTACTTCGTGTACGTTCCGGTTTTTCCGCGCTGTCCGAGTTCAAACTGCCTGCGCCAATAACGCCTTATGGGTCATGTTCAAAGGAAAAATCATGAGCTTACGTGAAAAAACCATCAGCGGGGCGAAATGGTCGGCCATGGCGACGCTGACCATTATCGGCCTTGGGCTGGTTCAGATGACGGTGCTGGCACGCATTATCGATAACCACCAGTTTGGTCTGCTGACCGTCTCGCTGGTGATTATCGCGCTGGCGGATACGCTGTCAGATTTTGGCATTGCAAACTCCATTATTCAGCGCAAAGAGATAAGCCATCTCGAGCTCACCACCCTGTACTGGCTGAACGTCGGGCTGGGGCTGGTGGTCTGCGTGGCTATCTTTTTACTCAGCGACCTGATTGCCGGGGTGCTGCATAACCCGGATCTGGCGCCGCTTATTAAAACCCTGTCGCTGGCGTTTGTGGTGATCCCGCACGGTCAGCAGTTCCGTGCGCTGATGCAAAAGGAGCTGGAGTTCAACAAGATTGGCAGCATTGAGACCGTTTCGGTGCTGGCGGGCTTTACCTTCACGGTGGTGAGCGCCTTTTACTGGCCGCTGGCAATGACCGCCATCCTCGGTTATCTGGTGAACAGCGCCGTGCGTACGTTGCTGTTCGGCTGGTTTGGCCGCAAGATCTACCGTCCTGGCCTGCACTTTTCTCTGCGTTCGGTTAGCTCCAACCTTAAGTTTGGCGCGTGGCTGACGGCAGACAGCATCATCAACTACGTCAACACCAACCTCTCCACGCTGGTACTGGCGCGTATCCTCGGGGCCAGCGTCGCCGGTGGGTACAACCTGGCCTATAACGTGGCCGTCGTGCCGCCCATGAAGCTCAACCCGATTATTACGCGCGTCCTGTTCCCGGCCTTCGCCAAGATTCAGGATGACACGGAAAAGCTGCGGCTCAATTTTTACAAGCTGCTGTCGGTGGTGGGGATCATCAACTTCCCGATCCTGCTGGGGCTGCTGGTGGTGTCGAATAACTTCGTGCCGCTGGTGTTCGGTGAGAAGTGGAGCAGCATCATTCCCATCCTGCAATTGTTGTGCATTGTGGGTCTGCTGCGCGCGGTAGGGAACCCGATTGGCTCGCTGTTAATGGCCAAGGCGCGGGTAGATATCAGCTTTAAATTCAATGTCTTTAAAACCTTTTTGTTTATTCCCGCCATCATTGTCGGCGGCCACCTGGCAGGCGCGATTGGCGTCACGCTGGGCTTTCTGCTGGTGCAGATTATCAACACCGTCCTGAGCTATTTCGTGATGATTAAACCGGTTCTCGGTTCCAGCTATCGCCAGTACATCCTGAGTCTGTGGCTGCCGTTTTACCTGTCGCTGCCGACGTTGGTGGTGAGCTACGGGTTGGACCTGGCACTCGCCGGGCACCTGCCGATCGCGGCACTGCTTGCCGTCCAGGTGGCAGCGGGCGCGCTGGCCTTCGCAGTGATGATTGTGCTTTCCCGCAATGCGCTGGTGGTGGAGATGAAGCGCCAGTTTTGTCGCAACGAGAAGATGAAAACGTTATTGCGTGCGGGGTAATCCGCAGCCGGTTTTCCCCCTTTCCTGCGGGAGAGGGCAGGGGTGAAGGCATGAGGCCACACCCGGAAAGAAAGAACCCCTAATCAGAGGTCATTATGAAATTATTAATTCTTGGCAATCACACCTGCGGTAACCGTGGCGACAGCGCCATTTTGCGCGGATTGCTGGATGCGATTGCACGCATCGAACCACAGGCGGAAGTGGACGTCATGAGCCGCTATCCGGTGAGTTCCTCCTGGTTATTGAATCGCCCGGTGATGGGCGACCCGCTCTACAGCCAGATGAAAGCGCACAACACCGCCGCCGGGCTGATGGGGCGGGTGAAAAAAGTTCTGCGCCGTCGCTACCAGCATCAGGTGCTGCTTTCACGGGTGACCGACAGCGGCAAGCTGCGCAATATTGCCATTGCCCAGGGCTTTACCGATTTTGTGCGCCTGCTGGCGAACTATGACGCCATCATCCAGGTGGGGGGATCGTTTTTTGTCGATCTCTACGGCGTCCCGCAGTTTGAGCACGCCCTGTGTACCTTTATGGCCAAAAAACCGTTGTACATGATTGGCCACAGCGTCGGGCCGTTCCAGGATCCGCAGTTTAACCAGTTGGCAAATTATGTCTTTGGCCATTGTGACGCGCTGATCCTGCGTGAGAGCGTCAGCCTGAATTTAATGGAACGCAGTGAAATCACCACCGACAAAGTCGAGCAGGGCGTCGATACCGCGTGGCTGGTGGAGGACGATACCGCCTTCATCCCCAGCTACGCCGTCCGCCACTGGCTGGAGGTGGCGGCAAAAGAGAAAACCGTCGCCATTACCCTGCGCGAACTGGCTCCTTTTGATAAACGCCTGGGGACGACCCAGCAGGCTTATGAAAAAGCCTTTGCCGAAGTGGTGAACCGGATCATCGATGCGGGCTGGCAGGTGATGGCGCTGTCGACCTGTACCGGTATTGATAGCTACAACAAAGACGACCGGATGGTGGCGCTCAATCTGCGCCAGCATATTAGCGACCCGTCGCGCTACCACGTGGTGATGGATGAGCTTAACGATCTCGAAATGGGCAAAATCCTCGCTGCCTGTGACCTGACGGTGGGTACGCGTCTGCATTCCGCCATTATCTCGATGAACTTTGGCACGCCCGCTATCGCCATCAACTACGAACACAAATCTGCCGGGATCATGCAGCAGCTCGGGATGCCGGAAATGGCGGTGGACATTCGCCACCTGCTGGATGGCTCGCTGGCGTCCATGGCAGCCGACACCCTGGGGCAACTGCCCGCGCTCAACGAACGCCTTGCCACCGCGGTGGCGGCCGAGCGGGAAAAAGGGGCGTTGATGGTGAAATCAGTACTGGATCGCATCCGGGAGGTGAAATGAAAGTCAGCTTCTTCCTGCTGAAATTCCCGCTCGCCTCAGAGACTTTTGTTCTGAATCAGATTGTGGCGTTTATCAATATGGGCTTTGAGGTGGAGATCGTCGCGCTGCACAAGGGCGACTTGCAAAACACCCATAGCGCGTGGACGGAGTATCGCCTGGCGGAGAAAACCCACTGGCTGCTGGATGAGCCGGAAGGAAAACTGGCGAAACTGCGCTATCGCGGACAGGCGATACTGCGCGGTGCCGGCCGCTCCTCCACCTGGAAAGCGCTCAATATTTCACGCTACGGCGATGAATCACGCAACCTGATTCTGGCGGCCATTTGCGGTATGACACCGCGGGTTTTCAGTGCCGATGTCTTTATTGCCCATTTTGGCCCGGCGGGCGTCACGGCGGCAAAACTGCGTGAGCTGGGGATGTTACGCGGCAAGATTGCCACCGTGTTCCACGGCATTGATATTTCGCATCGTGATGTGCTCAACCACTATACCCCGGAGTATCAACAGCTTTTTCGCCGTGGCGATCTGATGCTGCCCATCAGCGAACTGTGGGCCGGAAGGCTGCGCAATATGGGCTGCCCGGAAGATAAAATTGCCATCTCGCGCATGGGGGTGGATATCACCCGTTTTAGCCTGCGCCCGGTGAAAGCCCCCGGTACGCCGCTGCAGATGATCTCTGTTGCGAGACTGACCGAAAAAAAAGGGCTGCATGTGGGGATTGAAGCCTGTCGTTTGCTTAAAGCGCGCGGCGTGGCATTTACCTGGCGTATTTTGGGCATTGGCCCGTGGGAGCGGCGCTTGCGCACCCTGATTGAGCAATACCAACTGGATGATGTGATCCACATGCCGGGCTTTAAGCCCAGCCATGAGGTTAAAGCGATGCTGGATGAAGCCGATCTCTTTTTATTGCCTTCGGTGACCGGTGTGGACGGCGATATGGAAGGGATCCCCGTGGCCCTGATGGAGGCCATGGCTGTCGGTATTCCGGTGGTGTCGACGGTACACAGCGGTATTCCGGAATTGATTAACGCCGGGGAGTCGGGCTGGCTGGTGCCGGAAAATGATGCCAGCATGCTGGCGGATAAACTCGCTGAATTCAGCGCGATGCAGCGTCAGGATCTGACGCCGGTTATCACCCGGGCACGCAATAAAATCGAAACCGACTTCAACCAGCAACGTATCAATCAGCAACTTGCTACGCTGCTACAGGCGCTCTGAATCGAGGTCCTATGTCTGAGTTCGAAAAAAAGAATCGACTAGCGTTTAACCGACGCGATTTTCTGACTGCTGGTGCCGCTCTTGCGGCGCTGCCTTTTTTACCGGTGGCCACCGTGCGCGCTGAGACAGTGGATATTCGCCGCTATCAGACAACCGATTGGCCCGCGGCGCTGAAACAGGCATTTAGTGAAGCGCAAACGGTCGAAATTCCCGAAGGCCTGGTGTGCGACAACCTCAACACCGGCGTGTTTATCCCGCCGGGGAAGACGCTGCTGGTGCGCGGGAGCATTAAAAGCAACGGCCGTGGGCGTCTTGTGTTGCAGGACGGCAGTAAAGTAATTGGTGAGAAGGGCGGCAGCCTCTACAACCTGACGCTGGATGTGCGCGGGTCAGACTGTGTTATTCAGGGGCTGAACATGAGCGGCTATGGCCCGGTGACGCAAATCTATATTGGCGGCAAAGAGCCGAAGGTGATGCGCAATCTGACTATCGACAACATCACGGTGACCAAAGCCAATTACGCCATTCTGCGCCAGGGATTTCATAACCAGATCATTGGCGCGAAGATCACCAATAGTCACTTTAGCTACCTGCAAGGGGATGCGGTGGAATGGAACGTCGCCATTAACGATCGCGATATCCTGATCTCTGACCATGTCATCGACCATATCGACTGTACCAACGGCAAAATCAACTGGGGGATCGGCATTGGGCTGGCGGGGAGCACCTATGATAACGCCTACCCCGAAGACCAGGCGGTGAAGAATTTTGTCGTCGCCAATATTACCGGCAGCAACTGCCGTCAACTGGTGCACGTTGAAAACGGCAAACATTTTATTATTCGTAACATTAAGGCAGAAAATATTACGCCGGATTTCAGCAAGAAAGCCGGGATCGATAACGCGACGGTGGCGATTTACGGCTGCGATAATTTCGTTATCGACAACGTGTCGATGGTCAATAGCGCCGGGATGCTCATCGGGTATGGCGTCATTAAAGGCGATTATTTGTCCATTCCGCAAAACTTTAAGTTGAACGATATTCGCCTGGAAAATGCGCAGGACCAGTACAAGCTGCGCGGTATTCAGATTTCCTCCGGCAATGCCACCTCGTTCGTGGCCATTACCAATCTCAATTTACAGCGCGCGACGCTGGAGTTTCACAACAAACCTCAGCACCTTTTCTTACGCAATATCAACGTAATGCAAGAAGCTTCTGTTGGGCCGGCGCTGAAACTTAACTTTGATTTACGCAAGGATGTACGGGGGCGCTTTATGGCCCGTCAGGATACGCTACTGTCGCTGGCGAACATTAAGGCGGTCAACGAAAAAGGGCAGAGTTCTGTCGACATCGACCGTATCGACCATCAGGTCGTGAATGCGCAAAATATCAACTTCCATTTGCCCGCGAAGTCCCGTTTATAGGACGCAGAGCTCATTTGCGATGAATCCTGGTGACTTTATTTCGCCACTGGGATTACATCTACAGCAATTATACGACAATCGGCGTAACATCTTTCGCGGTAACTCGTCCTGCGCAATCTGGCGAACAGAAGTTGAAGGTCTATAATTTATCAATCATTTATAGGTGGAAGGTACAATGATTAATTTGAAAGCAGTTATTCCGGTAGCCGGTTTGGGGATGCATATGCTACCCGCCACCAAAGCTATTCCTAAAGAGATGCTACCCATCGTCGACAAACCAATGATTCAGTATATCGTTGACGAAGTTGTTGCTGCAGGGATCAAAGAAATCGTCCTGGTGACTCACTCTTCCAAAAATGCCGTCGAAAACCACTTCGACACCTCCTATGAGCTGGAAGCGTTGCTGGAACAGCGCGTTAAACGTCAACTTCTGGCAGAAGTACAATCTATCTGTCCTCCTGGCGTAACCATCATGAACGTGCGTCAGGCGCAGCCGCTGGGCCTCGGCCACTCCATTCTGTGCGCGCGTCCGATCGTGGGCGATAACCCGTTTGTGGTTGTTCTGCCGGATATCATTCTGGATACCGCTTCTGCCGATCCGCTGCGTTACAACCTGGCGGCAATGGTTGCGCGTTTTAATGAAACGGGCCGTAGCCAGGTGCTGGCAAAACGCATGAGCGGTGACCTGTCTGAATATTCTGTTATCCAGACCAAAGAGCCGCTGGACAGCGAAGGGAAAGTGAGCCGTATCGTTGAATTCATCGAAAAACCGGATCAGCCGCAAACCCTGGACTCGGACCTGATGGCGGTCGGACGCTATGTCCTCTCCGCTGAAATCTGGCAAGAGCTGGAGCGCACTTCCCCTGGCGCATGGGGCCGTATCCAGTTAACGGATGCGATTGCAGAGATGGCGAAAAAACAGTCTGTTGATGCCATGCTGATGACGGGCGATAGCTATGACTGCGGTAAAAAAATGGGGTATATGCAGGCGTTCGTTAACTACGGGTTGCGTAATCTCAAAGAAGGTCAAAAATTCCGCGAAAGTATTAAGAAAATGCTGACGCAATAATTGCAGAATCTGTACTTCTTGAGTTAAGTGCCGGTTGACGAGATCAGGGCGGACAAATACATCGCATTTATTGCGAAATTTGCCCGCCTTTTTTAGCGCTTCAACGTCTGCATCTTTCTGCTTTTTTTCTCTACACTCCCAAGTCAAGCCACCCGTTCAGTGATAACGCTTTTCCAATAGCGTGAGGAGGGTACAATCGTTCCCCGTCCGAGTTTTCGTATAGCATTGGAATCAGCTATTAAGTAACATACTATTCACTTAAGCCCGTCGGACTCGTTGCCGGCTGGGTAACCACACCTGACAGGAGTTTTGCATGTCCAAGCAACAAATCGGCGTTGTTGGTATGGCTGTGATGGGGCGCAACCTGGCGCTTAACATCGAAAGCCGTGGCTATACCGTTTCCGTTTTCAACCGCTCCCGCGACAAAACCGAAGAAGTGATTGCTGAGAATCCCGGCAAGAAACTTGCTCCTTACTACACCGTGAAAGAGTTTGTTGAATCCTTAGAAACTCCCCGTCGCATCCTGTTGATGGTGAAAGCGGGTGCTGGCACCGATGCCGCTATTGACTCCCTGAAACCGTATCTGGAAAAAGGCGACATCATCATTGATGGCGGCAATACCTTCTTCCAGGATACCATTCGTCGTAACCGCGAACTGTCTGCAGAAGGCTTTAACTTCATCGGTACTGGTGTTTCCGGTGGCGAAGAAGGTGCGCTGAAAGGCCCATCAATCATGCCTGGCGGCCAGAAAGACGCTTACGAGTTGGTTGCTCCGATCCTGACCAAAATTGCTGCCGTTGCCGAAGATGGCGAGCCGTGCGTCACCTATATCGGTGCTGACGGTGCTGGCCACTACGTTAAGATGGTTCATAACGGTATCGAATACGGTGATATGCAGCTGATTGCAGAAGCTTATTCTCTGCTGAAAGGCGGTCTGAACCTGTCCAATGAAGAGCTGGCAACAACTTTCAGCGAGTGGAACAAAGGCGAGCTGAGCAGCTACCTGATCGACATCACCAAAGATATCTTCACCAAGAAAGACGAAGACGGTAAATACCTGGTCGATGTGATTCTGGATGAAGCGGCTAACAAAGGTACCGGCAAATGGACCAGCCAGAGCTCTCTGGATCTGGGTGAACCGCTGTCTCTGATCACTGAATCCGTCTTCGCGCGTTATATCTCTTCTCTGAAAGAGCAGCGTGTTGCCGCGTCTAAAGTGCTGAGTGGCCCACAGGCGCAGCCTGCTGGCGACAAAGCGGAGTTCATCGAGAAAGTCCGCCGCGCGCTGTACCTCGGTAAAATCGTCTCTTACGCGCAGGGCTTCTCTCAACTGCGTGCCGCTTCTGACGAATACAACTGGGATCTGAACTACGGTGAAATCGCGAAGATTTTCCGCGCTGGCTGCATCATCCGCGCCCAGTTCCTGCAGAAAATCACCGATGCTTACGCAGAGACTCCGGCAATCGCTAACCTGCTGCTGGCACCGTACTTCAAGCAAATTGCTGACGAATATCAGCAGGCGTTGCGTGACGTTGTGGCGTACGCGGTACAAAACGGTATTCCGGTACCGACCTTTGGCGCTGCCGTTGCCTACTATGACAGCTACCGTGCTGCGGTGCTGCCGGCGAACCTGATTCAGGCTCAGCGTGACTACTTCGGTGCGCACACCTATAAGCGTACTGATAAAGACGGTGTGTTCCACACCGAATGGCTGGATTAATCTGAATTAGCCCACCGCTAAATGCAGGCCCGGAGCGCTCCTCCGGGCTTTTTTATTGCCTAAAAATGGGTTTCAGTCAGGTCTGATAGCCGCCGTTGTAGAAAACCACGATATACTGACGCAATGCTGATCCGATACGCACCCGTACAGGCGACGTATTCATCCTCAAATTTTTAACCAGAAGAAGTTGCAGAGCGAATGAAGATAACTATCTCAGGAACAGGTTACGTAGGTTTGTCTAACGGTATTCTGATTGCGCAGCACCATGAAGTGGTCGCGCTCGATATTGTGCAAGCCAAAGTCGATATGCTGAATCAGAAAAAATCGCCGATCGTTGATAAAGAAATTGAAGAGTATCTGGCGACAAAAGAGCTGAACTTCCGCGCAACAACGGATAAGCAGGACGCCTATCGCAACGCAGATTATGTGATTATCGCCACTCCGACGGATTACGACCCTAAAACCAACTACTTCAATACCTCAAGCGTCGAATCGGTCATCCGTGATGTGCACGAAATCAATCCCAACGCCGTGATGATCATTAAGTCCACCATCCCGGTAGGATTTACCCAGTCCATCAAAGAAGAGCTCGGCATTGATAACGTTATCTTCTCGCCGGAATTCCTGCGTGAGGGTCGGGCGTTATACGACAACCTGCACCCGTCCCGCATCGTTATCGGCGAGCGCTCCGAGCGCGCTGAACGTTTTGCAGGCCTGCTGCAGCAAGGAGCTATCAAGAAAGATATCCCGACGCTGTTCACCGACTCCACCGAAGCTGAAGCCATCAAGCTGTTCGCCAACACTTATCTGGCGCTGCGTGTGGCCTACTTCAACGAGCTGGACAGCTATGCAGAGAGCCTGGGGCTGAATTCCCGCCAGATCATTGAAGGGGTGTGCCTGGATCCGCGTATCGGCAATCACTACAACAACCCGTCGTTTGGCTATGGCGGCTACTGCCTGCCGAAAGATACCAAACAGCTGCTGGCGAACTACGCATCTGTGCCAAACAACATCATCGGTGCGATTGTTGATGCGAACCGTACGCGTAAAGACTTTATTGCTGACTCCATTCTGGCTCGCAAGCCGAAGGTGGTTGGCGTTTACCGTCTGATCATGAAATCCGGCTCTGATAACTTCCGTGCGTCCTCGATTCAGGGGATTATGAAGCGTATCAAGGCGAGAGGTATTCCGGTCATTATTTATGAGCCGGTAATGCAAGAGGACGAGTTCTTTAATTCCCGCGTCGTGCGCGACCTTGATGCGTTTAAACAAGAAGCCGATGTGATTATTTCTAACCGCATGGCGCAAGAGCTGGCGGATGTAGAAGAGAAGGTGTATACCCGCGACCTTTTCGGTAACGACTAAGCATAAAATGAAAACGGCCCATCAGGGCCGTTTTTCTTAAGCGTTGTAATACGCCTTATACCACTCGACAAACTTTTTCACGCCTTCCTTGACCGATGTCTGTGGCTTAAAGCCGATGGTGTTATACAACGGCTGCGTATCGGCACTGGTTTCCAGCACATCGCCCGGCTGAATCGGCATCATGTTCTTCTGCGCTTCAATACCCAATGCCTCTTCCAGTGCGGTGATGTAATCCATCAACTCCACCGGCGAGCTATTGCCAATGTTGTAGATGTGGTACGGCGCGGAACTGGTGGCCGGCGAGCCGCTTTCCACCGTCCAGTTTGGATCGGCCTGCGGAATCACATCCTGCATGCGGATAATGGCTTCAACGATGTCATCCACGTAGGTAAAGTCACGCTTCATCTTGCCGTAGTTGTACACATCTATGCTTTTGCCTTCGAGCATGGCTTTGGTGAATTTAAACAATGCCATGTCCGGGCGTCCCCACGGGCCGTAAACGGTAAAGAAACGCAGACCGGTGGTCGGTAAACCGTAGAGATGCGAATAGGTATGCGACATCAGCTCGTTGGATTTTTTTGTCGCCGCATAGAGCGATACTGGGTGATCGACGGAATCGTCCGTGGAGAAAGGCATTTTGCGATTCAGACCGTAAACGGAGCTTGAGGATGCATACAGCAGGTGTTGAACCTTGTTGTGGCGACAGCCTTCCAGCACATTCAGGTGGCCAATCAGGTTGGCCTCGGCGTAGACATGCGGGTTTTCCAGCGAATAACGCACGCCTGCCTGGGCCGCAAGATGGATCACGCGGTCGAACTTCTCTTTGGCAAACAGCTGGGCCATCCCTTCACGGTCGGCCAGATCCAGCTTCACAAAGCGAAAACTGTCGTTTGCCAGTAAGTTCAGGCGTGATTCTTTCAGGCTGACGTCATAGTAATCATTAAGATTGTCTATCCCTGTGACCTGATGGCCCGCCTGTAACAGACGTTCGCTGACGTGAAAGCCGATAAAGCCGGCCGCGCCGGTGACCAAAAATTTCATAACCTTCCTCGTTATCCTGTGCCTACTAAGAGTTGCGATAAGGCAAGATCATACAGGTAAATGCCCTGAAGGTAACGCCTAATGTGCTCAATACAATAATGTTTGCTGTTAAAAAAACGGCAAGAAAATATGTTTAATACATTGATTTTATTTGTTTTTAATTAATTCAGAATAATGAGAATTGACTAATCTCATGGAAAGTCAAGAAGTATTTCATGAGCAATAGTTACAATGAGATATATAATAAAATAGCGTGATTTTATTCCTTAATACTTTTAATAAAAATAAGACAAATCCAGACTGATTCCATGCCAAAAGTGAGTAAGATCACCGTTTTATCGAGAATGGCAGTAATGCGAAATAATTCTAACTATACCCAGAATACTTCGAGTTGCAGGAGCCAGTAAACCCAAGTTAATCGTAGGGATAGATTGTTTAAGCACTACCATCCTGCATCTTGAAGTTACTTGGGTATATCAATTAGGCTGCATTTTAATAAGTTTCAGCTATTGATTTTCGAAAAAATGGCAAGATACATAGTCGCCATTACTGTAATGTCAAGTAAAAATAAAATTAAAAAAATCTTGATTTACTAATGAGTTACTGCAAACTTCAATATACATATTTTAACAGTTTGTGCTGGATTGGTATTACAAAAGGATTATAATCCGCATGAGTAATATGAACTCTAAGGCAAAAGTAACTTCTTAAGGAGGATAAGTTCAGTAGTTACAAAATGACCACTTTGACAACATTTCGTAGGCAGGATGAAATGTGAAGAAATGGCATCATGTTTTGCTCTTAGAGAATGTTGGTATCTCGAAGCCAAGGGCGGTAGCGTTGTTGTTAATGTTTTCTTAATGTTGGTTTAATTAGATCTCTTAAATCGGCTGAAGATCGCTAGTACAAGAATTTGTTCATAAACTGTACGGAAGGATATGCCATGAAGGTTATTGATACCAAAATTGAAGGCGTGAAAATAATTGAACCAAAAGTTTTTGGCGATAATCGCGGTTTTTTTCTTGAATCGTTTTCTAAAAAACGTTACGAAGAGCTGCTAGATATTAGTACCGAATTTGTTCAGGACAATCATTCTCGGTCATCTAAAGGGGTTTTGAGAGGCCTTCACTTCCAGTTAAATAATCCTCAAGGAAAACTTGTTCGTGTTGTTCGCGGTGAGGTTTTTGACGTCGCAGTTGACATCAGACCAGAGTCACCTACATACGGGCAATGGGAAGCTGTTGTTTTAAGTGAGGAAAATAAGAAACAGTTCTGGATTCCACCGGGTCTGGCTCATGGTTTTGTTGTCATGTCTGATATTGCAGACTTTGAATATAAATGTACATCATATTATGACCCCACCTCTGAGCATAGTCTCCTGTGGAACGACCCCGACGTTAATATTCAATGGCCAGAGATGGATGTTGATTACAAACTGTCTGATAAAGATAAAGAAGGAAAACGCCTTAAGGATTTTGACTTTTGATTAGAATAGTCATTGAAGTGGATGAATTCATTCGGCCGTAAGACTTGTGATATATTATAATGAATTATACCGAGAGCTTTTATAAAGGTGAAGTTGCCATACTTATGGCAACTTATAATGCTGACCAATTTATTGAACAGCAATTACGGTCGTTTTCAAACCAGACATATCCTTTTTGGAAACTTTATATTTCAGATGATAGTTTAACAGACGATAGTGTAAAATTGATTCATGACTGCATGGGTAACACCCCAGAGACGAGTTGTGTTATCAAAAAAGGCCCTATGCGGGGATTTGCAGCTAATTTTTTGTCTTTAGTCTGCGATAACAGTATCAAAGCAGATTATTATGCGTATTCCGACCAGGATGACGTTTGGGAAGAAGACAAACTTGCCCATGCTATAAACCAACTTTCTGCTGTTGACAGTAATGTTCCCGCATTGTACTGCTCTCGAACGCTATTAATTGACATTGATAATAATGCAATCGGATTTTCTCCTGAGTTTCAAAGAGCACCTGGCTTCTGCAATGCAATGGTGCAAAGTATTGCAGGGGGAAATACCATGGTTTTCAACAAAGCTGCAAAGAAAATCCTGGAAAAAGCTGGCGAAGTAGATGTCGTTTCTCATGACTGGTGGACGTATATTGCTATCACTGCATGCGGTGGCGTTGTTATCTATGATCGTGAACCGAGAGTAAAATATCGCCAGCATAGCAATAATCTTGTTGGAACAAATAATGGCATAAAGCAAAAGTTAAAACGTATTGCTAGTCTCTCCAGAGGCGATTATGCGAGCTGGACGCAATTGAATATTCAGGCACTCAATACATTGAAAGAAAATATCCCTGAGAGAAATCAAAATCTAATTGATAAGATATTTGAAATTAAATGTGGGAGTTTAATTACCAGGCTTATATGTGCTTTTAAATTCCCATTTTACAGACAAACATTCTTTGGCAATGTAGCTCTCGTTGTAGCAATGATTTTTAAGAAGATATAACCACTATGGATATTGCTGAAGAATATAAGAGTTGTTGTGTTTGTGCTGTGATTATTACGTTTGATCCTAATGTTGCGGGATTAAAAGATGCGCTTAAAAGCTTGATAGGGCAGGTTGCTAATATTATCATTGTTGATAACGCATCTAAAAAAGAAATAGTTAATGAGTTGAAAAATTATGCCGAAAAATCTCATGACAAAATTCACATTATTTCTTTACCAGAAAATGTTGGTATAGCCGAGGCTCAAAATATAGGTGTTACAAACGCTTATGACTACTTTTGTAGCCATGTCCTTTTTATGGATCATGATAGTATCCCAGAAGAAAATATGGTTGAGATGCTATTAAAAGCTGAACATAACATATTAATATCTGGTGGCAATGTGGGTGCTGTTGGGCCGACACTAATTGATCGGCGAACTCAGACCAGGTCTGGATTCGTTAAGAGAAAAGGCTTTTCTATTTCACGTGTTTACCCAGCTGATACGCAGGATGAGTTTGTTGAAGCTGATTTTATTATCTCATCCGGCACTCTAGTCAGAAGAGAAGTGCTGCAAAATGTTGGTCTGATGAATGCAGGTTATTTTATCGACCATGTAGATACTGAATGGTGCTTTCGCGTTACAAATTTGGGCTACAAAATTTATGGCATTAGAGATGCTTTTCTTAATCATAAACTCGGTGAAAATGTTGTAAAAATTTGGTTAGGTCGTTGGCGAGAAATTCCACGCCATAATGATTTTCGCTACTACTATATATTCCGCAACACGTTAGTGATGGTTAAGAAAACGGCGATGCCGATGAGTTGGAAACTTGCACATTTATACAGATTGGCTATTTTTTTTGTTTTTTTTGGCTTTCTTTGCAGTGCTAACAGCAAAAGGTGGCGGTTTATCACACAAGGTCTTTGGGATGCCTGCAAAGAAAGAATGGGGCAATATAAGAGATAAGACTGACGTTAGCTATATTTTTGTCTGATGCAATTAGTTTTAACTACTGTAAGGTTTTTAGTAATGCCGAGAATTTTCAAGGAAATAAGTAGCACGCTAAATCGCATGCCATTAATTGTTCATATGGCATATAGCGACACGAAGGCCAGATACAAGCGAAGCATGCTTGGACCGCTGTGGTTGACGCTGGGTGCTGCTATTGGTGTCGTCGGATTAGGCTTCGTCTGGAGTGGACTGCTTAATCAAGATAAAAGCACATTGATACCTTCATTAACAATAGGTCTGCTGCTTTGGCAATTTATGTCAGCCTGCGTAACTGAAAGTACCTCGGTATTTGTTCGACAATCGCAGGTGATAAGAAACTTACAACTCCCATTCCTTATTTATCCATTTCAGCTAATTGTTAAGCAACTTATTACATTAGCGCATAATTTAATCATAGTCGTTATCGTGTTTATGATTTACCCTCCAGCAATGAGTTCGGTGACGTTGCTTTCTATTGTTGGATTTGTTTTATTGATCCTGAACCTGTCTTGGATATCAATTCTCTTTGGTATGCTGGGTGCAAGGTTCAGAGATGTTGAGCAAATAATCCAGGCATTAATGCCGATCATATTTTTCCTTACTCCAGTGCTTTATAAAGCTGGACATGCAGGAATCAACCAATTCGTCATTTGGCTTAATCCGTTCACGTATTTCATTACTCTCGTTCGTGATCCATTATTTGGTATAACGCCTGAACCCTTTGTTTTTGCTATCAATGCTGGCATTGCCTTTTTCGGTTGGCTGATAACAATGATCGTTTTTGAAAAATACTCAACAAGAATTGCTTTTTGGATTTGAATATGTCGATACTGAAATTTGAAAATGTGACCGTAAAATATCCAATTTACAACGCCGGTTCCCAGTCGTTAAGAAAACAGATCGTCAGAATTGGTACGGGGGGGAGAATTGGTGGGCAGGATGAAAAATTAGTAACGGTAACAGCTCTGGAAAATGTCAGTTTTGAATTAAATGATGGTGATGCTGTTGGGTTAATTGGACACAATGGCGCAGGGAAAAGTACTTTGCTGAGAACTATGGCGGGTATTTATCATCCAAGTTCTGGCTCGATTATTCGGGAAGGACGTGTCGCAACAGTATTTGAACTGGGTGCGGGTATGGACCCTGAGCTGTCTGGATATGAAAACATAATGCGTATGCTTATGTTGATGGGATTTTCGAAAAGTTCATTAAAACACAAAATCACGGACATTGAAGAGTTTTGTGAGCTTGGTAATTTTCTACAGTTACCAGTAAGAACTTATTCATCCGGTATGACGATGCGTCTTATGTTTGCAGTCGCAACTTCAGTTAAACCTGAAATATTGCTTATTGATGAAATGTTTGGAACTGGAGATAGTGAGTTTCAAAATAAAGCTGAGAAAAGAATGCATGACTGGATTTCAGCTTCCGACATATTTGTCTTCGCTTCTCATGATATGGGCCTGATTAAGCGGCTTTGTAATCGTTTCATCCGACTTGCGCACGGCTCGATTGAAGAGGTTTCAATTGATTCTATTTGAGTTAAATGTCATCGTTTTTTGCGTCAAGACAAATTTTAAAAAAGGTATATATAATGAGTAAGGTATTGATCACCGGTGGTACTGGAATGTTAGGTGCTTATGTTACTGATGCATTAGGAGTTAATAATCCCAATGTTGTTGTGGCCACCCGAAATGAAATTGATTTGTCAAGACCAGACAAAATTTATGATTATGTCATGAAAGTTAACCCTGACGTGATATTGCATATTGCGGCTGAAACAAATGTAGACTTGTGCGAGCGTGAACCGAATCGCGCTGGTGCTTATAATCATGTAGCAACAAAAGAAATTGCAAAAGCAGCGAACTATTGCAATGCCTGGATTCTTTATATTTCCTCATCAAACGTTTTTGGTACTGAGGGGAAATATATGTACAACGAGTTAGATTTGCCGAATCCTATGAATTATTATGGGCGCTCTAAACTGTTTGGTGAACAAGAAGTGAGAGCGTTTTGTCCAACAAGTCATCTGATCATCCGTTCTGGGTGGATGATTGGTGGTGGGCCGACACGTGACCATAAGTTTGTTGGCAAAATTGTTCAGCAAATTAAAGAGGGGGCTACAGAGCTAAAAGCAGTTAATGACCGCCTTGGTTCCATTACATCTGCACAGCAGTTATGTAAATTCATTATTTGGGCTGTTGAGAACCGTCCTACAGGTACATTACATTTTGCGAGCACTGGCGTTGTCAGTCGCTTCGATATTGCTATGGCGATTGGTGAAATGTTAAAATTTGAGGGTGTTATTCAACCCGTACAGTCCTCTATGTTCCCTCTCTCAGCACCAAGACCTCTCTCGGAAGGTATTGAATCAATCTACCTGGAATCGCACGAAGGATGTCCGCGCCCAGGTTATTGGAAAGATGATCTTGCGGCTTACGTTTCAACATTTAAATGATGGTTAGAATAGAATGAAGACAAAAATCAAGTACTTTATGATTTATGCAAAACAATTTGGGTATGGAAATGCCGTTGTTTTTGCGATGTTTAAACTTTTCCCTCGTCTATTCGTGTTAATGCATCAGAAGGTTAACGCCGGAAATAATAGTGTTTGGCCTGAAATGGCAACCGTAGACCCTGTTATGTCACTTAACAGCGTTATGGATTACAAACCATGGACTGAATTTGGCGGTGCGAAAACGCCAGTTGCTTCCACTGATAAACGACGTACATTTATTTGGTTTGTTCCTGATTGGTCTAATGTTTGGGGTGGCGGCCATTACACGTTATTCCGTTTCGCAAATCATTTCGCTAAGTACGATACTCGAAATATTATTTATATTTATAATAATGAACGCCATAGTTCACCTCGTCAGTTACAAGAAGAATTAGACATGGCAGTACCAGACTGTCGTCTGGAAGTTATTATTGATCCTAAATTGCTGCCTGAGTGTACGGGTGCGATTGCAACCACATGGCAATCTGCTTATGATGTGCGCGCATTTCCCTTCGCACTCAAGAAATTCTATTTCATGCAAGATTATGAAAGCCAATTTTATGCGTACGGTACGGCTTCCATGCAAGCTAATGCGACTTATACCTTTGGATTTACAGGTATCACAGGTGGTGGCTGGCTAAAACACTGCTACGAGTCCCATGGTGGTTCAGCGAAGAATTATCTGTTTGCTACTGATAAAGATATTTTTTATCCTGCAACTCCAGATGGTAAAGTGAGAGATAAGGTAACACGTCTCTTTTTCTATGGCCGTCCTTCTACAGAGCGTCGTTGCTTTGACTTGGGCATGGCAGCTCTATTGAAAATATCGCAAGCATATCCTGATGTGGAAATTATCATTGCAGGCCTGGATTTAAAAGCTAAACCACCTTTCCCTGCAACACTGCTTGGCAATATGACATTAAAAGATACTGGTGATCTCTATAGAACATGTGATATAGGGATGGCGTTTTCAGGTACCAATCTGTCGTACCTTCCTGTTGAGTTAATGTCCTCTGGGCTACCTGTTATTTCGAATAATGGACCTCAGGTTGAATGGCACTGTAAGCATAATGAAAATGCATACTTATGTGATCCAACACCTCAGGCAGTTTTGGAAGCATTTACCGAACTCTATAATAATGCGCCGTTACGACAGAAACTCGCTGATGGTGGTTTAAAAACGATGGCTCCATTAACCTGGGAATCACAGATGTCGCAAATTTATGAGTATGTTTGCGAAAATATCTAAATATGTATTTAATCAGCTGCAGTGTGCTGCAGCTGATTTTTTATTGTGATATACGGCTTGTTGCTCTCTCTTTTAATATTTTAAGATTTTACTCATTATTATTTACTATCATAGTGTATATAGTCATTTGTTAATAAATGCTTGCTTTTTACTCAGAGCCAGAAGTGTGAGCGAAAATATTTTTGAGGATTTATGAAAATAATTGTTACAGGTGGGGCAGGGTTTATCGGCTCTGCAGTAGTGCGTCACATCATAAATGCAACTAACGACAATGTACTGATACTGGATAAGTTAACTTATGCTGGGAATTTAGAGTCCCTCGCTGAAGTGTCCTCGAGCGAACGGTATCGTTTTGTTCAGGCTGATATCTGTGACAGCCATTCTCTGGATGAGATCTTCAATGACTATCAGCCTGATGCAGTTATGCACCTTGCGGCAGAGAGCCATGTTGACCGCTCTATTGACGGTCCTGCAGCGTTTATTGAAACAAATATAGTTGGTACCTACGTTCTGCTTGAAGCTGCGCGTAAATATTGGGGCGGACTAGAAGGTCAGCGGAAACAAGATTTCAGATTCCATCATATCTCGACTGACGAAGTTTATGGTGATTTGCATAACCCAGATGATCTTTTCACTGAGACAACTCCGTATGCGCCAAGTAGCCCATATTCTGCGTCCAAAGCATCCAGCGACCATTTAGTCAGAGCCTGGTTGAGAACCTTTGGGCTCCCCACGATTGTAACTAATTGCTCAAATAATTACGGTCCGTACCATTTCCCGGAAAAACTTATTCCACTAACTATTCTAAATGCACTGGAAGGCAAGGCCTTGCCAGTATATGGCGATGGTGGACAAATCCGCGATTGGTTATATGTCGAGGATCATGCAAGAGCCCTTTATAAGGTAGTCAAAACGGGTGTTGTTGGTGAAACCTATAATATAGGTGGGCATAACGAACGTAAGAACATTGATGTTGTACGGACTATTTGCGCATTGTTGGATGAACTTGTTCCTCCTGCTGGGAAAAATTTCAGCAAATACGAAGAGTTAATTACTTTTGTTACCGATCGTCCTGGCCACGATGTGCGTTATGCGATTGATGCGTCTAAAATTGATCGAGAACTGGGCTGGAAACCAGAAGAAACTTTCGAAAGTGGTATCCGTAAGACTGTTGAATGGTTTTTGGCAAATGAAACCTGGTGGCGTCGGGTTAAAAACGGTTCTTATGCAGGTGAACGCCTCGGCTTAAACAATAACGTGAAAGGGGCATAATAATGAAAGGAATCGTTCTTGCTGGAGGCTCGGGTACGCGACTCTACCCTTTAACTCGTGGGGTATCAAAGCAACTCCTACCTATCTACGATAAGCCAATGGTTTACTATCCGATTTCTGTCCTTATGCTCGCAGGAATCAGGGATATATTGATTATTACGACACCAGAGGATATGCCGTCATTTCAGCGTCTTCTTGGTGACGGTAGTCGATTTGGTATAAATCTTAGCTACCAGATTCAACCTAGTCCGGATGGACTTGCCCAGGCATTTTTGATTGGTGAAGAATTTATCAATGGTGATCGTTGCGCATTAGTTCTGGGTGACAACATTTATTTCGGCCAGGATTTTGCCCGAAAATTAACTGCCATCTCTAAGAAAGAACGCGGAGCGACCGTTTTTGGTTATCAAGTTGTCGATCCTGAACGTTTTGGGGTGGTTGAATTTGACAGCAACTTCCGCGCGCTGTCCATCGAAGAAAAACCGTTAAAACCTAAATCATCGTGGGCTGTTACTGGTCTCTATTTTTACGACGAGCGTGTTGTTGAAATGGCTAAACAAGTCAAGCCATCAGCGCGTGGTGAGTTAGAGATCACGACGATTAATCAGATGTATTTAGATCTTGGCGAACTGGATGTTGAGCTTCTTGGACGTGGGTTCGCCTGGCTTGACTCTGGGACCCACGAGAGCCTGCTCGAAGCTTCCCAATTTGTACACACGATTGAAAGCCGTCAGGCTTTCAAGATCGCGTGTCTTGAGGAAATAGCTTATCGAAATGGCTGGTTGACGAAAGAGCAGCTGTTCTCTGAGGCGACCACTATGGCTAAAACGCAGTATGGGCAATATATTTTGCAATTGCTGAAATAGAATCATTGCCTAATTTAAGCCAGCCACTATGGTGGCTGGCTTAAATATTACTTGTGACGCTTACGCAGATTTTCGATAACAGCGGTGAGGTCGAGATCCTGATCCTGCAACAAGACCAGCAGGTGATACATCAAATCTGACGCTTCATTGGTCAGCTCTTCACGATCGTGAACGGTGGCGGCCAGTGCGGTTTCCACACCTTCTTCCCCCACCTTTTGCGCGATACGCTTGGTGCCGCTGGCATAGAGCTTAGCGGTATAAGAGCTGGCCGGATCTGCCGTTTTACGTTCGGCGAGCAGTCGTTCCAGTTGATACAGGAACAACCACTGGTGGCTGGTTTCGCCAAAGCAGCTGGAGGTACCGGTGTGGCAGGTCGGGCCAATCGGATTGGCCAGCACCAGCAGCGTGTCGTTATCGCAGTCCGGCGCAATGCTCACCACATTCAGAAAATGGCCAGAGCTTTCACCTTTGGTCCACAGACGGCCTTTGGTCCGCGAGAAAAAGGTGACTTTGCCACTTTCCTGCGTTTTAGCCAGCGCGTCCTTGTTCATATACCCCAGCATCAATACTTCGCCGGAGACCGCGTGTTGCACCACGGCGGGCAGCAATCCGTCGGTTTTTTCCCAGTCCAGTTGGGCCAGTTGAAGCTCTGTTAACATACCCTTATCTCCACGCCCTGGCCTGCCAGGAACGTTTTTAACTCACCAATATTGATAATTTGCTTGTGGAACACCGATGCCGCCAGCGCGCCGTCGACGTTGGCGTCGCGGAAGGCCTCGAGGAAGTGTTCCATTGTACCCGCACCGCCGGAAGAGATAAGCGGTACGTGGCAGACCTCGCGTACTTTTTTCAACTGCTCAAGGTCATAACCGTTACGCACGCCGTCCTGGTTCATCATGTTAAGTACGATTTCACCGGCCCCGCGTTTCTGCACTTCCTGTACCCAGTCCAGCGTTTCCCACTGGGTAACGCGAGTACGGCTTTCATCGCCGGTGTACTGGTTAACGTGATACTTTCCGCTCGAGGCATCAAACCAGGTATCAATACCCACCACAATACACTGCACGCCAAAACGGTCGGCCAGGCGGGTGATCAACTCAGGATCTGCCAGCGCAGGGGAGTTGATGGAAATTTTATCCGCGCCGAAAGAGAGGATCTTCTGCGCGTCGTCAGCGGACTTAATGCCGCCGGCCACGCAGAACGGAATGTCGATCACTTCCGCGACGCGTGATACCCAGCTTTTGTCGACTACGCGTCCATCACTGGAGGCGGTGATATCGTAGAACACCAGTTCGTCGGCGCCTTCCTCGGCGTAGCGTTTTGCCAGGGGAACGATGTCGCCGATGATTTCGTGATTACGGAACTGAACGCCTTTCACTACCTGGCCATCGCGTACATCAAGACAAGGGATTATCCGTTTTGCCAGCATTGGATGGCCTCCGTTACAGTGAATTTACCTTCCAGCAGTGCGCGACCCACGATCACGCCTTTCACGCCTGTGCCACGCAGTGTCGCGATATCATGGATATCGCCGATGCCCCCGGAGGACTGAAATGCCACCTGAGGATAACGCGCGCACACTTCTTCATACAGCGAGACGTTCGAACCTGCCAGCGTACCGTCGCGGGAGATGTCGGTACACAGCACGTGCTTGAGGCCAACCGGCAGATAGGTTTCTACCAGTGCTTCCAGCGAAACGCCGGAGTCTTCCTGCCAGCCGCTCACCGCCACCTGTTTGTTACCCGCGGCGTCAATGCGAACGTCCAGCGCCAGCACCAGCGCATGGGCACCAAAACGCTCAAACCAGCCTTTAACGACCTCAGGTGATTTTACCGCCGTTGAACCGACCACCACGCGGGCGACGCCCGCATCGAGCAGTGCGGCAACATCTTCTTCGGTACGCACGCCGCCGCCAACCTGTACCGGAACATTCACCCCGGCAACCAGCGTTTTCAGCAGCGGGATCTGGCGACGTGCCGGTTCTTTCGCACCGGTTAAATCTACGAGGTGCAGCACCTGCGCACCCTGTGCGGCGTAGTCCTGCAGACGAGGCAGCGGGTCGGTACCGTAGTCGCGCTGCTGGCCATAATCACCCTGATGCAGTCGCACTACCGTGCCATCGATTAAATCTAAAGCCGGAATAATCATCACATCTCCAGAAAGTTTTTCAGCAGTAGTGCACCCGCGCGTCCTGAACGTTCCGGATGGAATTGCACGCCATAGAAATTGTCTTTTTGCACTGCGGCAGTGAACGGCGTGCCGTACTGACACTGGGCAATGGTGTTCGGGTTAACCGGCATGGCGTAGCTGTGGACAAAATAGAAGTATGAACCGTCTTCAATCCCCTGGAACAGGCGATTGCCCGCTTTCGGGTGGACGCGGTTCCAGCCCATGTGCGGCAGCGGCAAACCGACATCTTCCATTTTTGGCACGTCCTGGTCGATGATGCCCAGCAGGTTCACACCGTTGTTCTCTTCGCTGAAGCGACCGAGCAGCTGCATCCCCAGGCAAATCCCCAACACCGGCTGCGTGCAGGCTTTTATCAGATCGACCAGATCGCGTTCGTGGATCTGATCCATCGCGGCCTGCGCGGTACCTACGCCGGGTAGAAACAGTTTGTCGGCGCGCAGCACCACATCCGGATCGCGGCTGACCAGCGGCTCATAGCCGTGGCGCGAAATCGCCGATTTCACGGAGTTGAGGTTAGCGCAGCCGGTATCCAGGATAACGACATTCATCACAACACTCCTTTCGAGGAGGGAAGGGTATCGCCTTCGACGCGAATGGCCTGGCGCAGCGTACGGCCAAAGACTTTGAACAGGCTTTCCACGCGGTGGTGATCGTTTTTGCCTTTGGTTTTCAAATGCAGCGTCACACCCATGGTGTAAGACAGGGAGCTAAAGAAGTGCTCAATCATCTCGGTACTCAAATCGCCCACGCGCTGGTAGCTGAACTCGGCTTTATATTCCAGGTGCGGGCGCCCGGAGATATCCAGCGCGCAGCGTGCCAGACATTCATCCATCGGCAGCACAAAGCCAAAGCGGTTGATGCCACGTTTGTCACCCAGCGCCACTTTCAGCGCTTCGCCCAATGCCAGGCCGGTATCTTCGACCGTGTGGTGATCGTCAATGTAGAGATCGCCTTTGACGTCGATTTCCATGCGGAAGCCGCCGTGGGTGGCAATTTGATCGAGCATATGGTCGAAGAAGCCCACGCCAGTGCGAATTTTGCTGCCGCCTTCGCGATCCAACCACACTTTGACGTCAATCTGGGTTTCTTTGGTTTTGCGCTCAACGTGGGCGTAGCGATCGCGTTTGGTCAGCTGTTCGCCAATGACTGCCCAGCTCAGGGTCTCACGGTTATAGCGTAGACCGGTAATGCCCATATTGGTTGCCAGCTCGATATCCGTCGCGCGGTCGCCAATGACATAGCTGTTCGCTTTATCCAGCGCCTGCTCAACCAGCCAGCGTTCCACCATCTTCACTTTTGGTTTGCGGCAGTCACAGTCATCCCCTGGGAAGTGCGGGCAAATCAGGACCTCTTCAAAGACCACCCCCTGAGAGTTGAAAATTTGCATCATCAGGTTATGCGGGCCATTAAAATCGGCCTGTGGGAAGCTGCTGGTGCCCAGACCGTCCTGGTTAGTGATCATCACCAGCTTGAACCCCGCTTTTTGCAGCGAGAGCAGAACCGGAATCGCATCCGGTTCAAAAGCCAGCTTGTCGAAACGGTCCACCTGGTAATCAGACGGCGGCTCGGAAATCAGGGTTCCATCACGGTCAATAAAAAGGTACTTCTGGCTCATACAGACTCCGCACGTAAAGCGTCGATGACGCGCTGGTTCTCTTCACGGGTGCCGATGGTGATACGCAGGCAGCCGCTTAAGGTCGGTTGTTTATTTTGATCACGCAGGATAATGCCCTGATCCCACAAAGATTTAAAGACGGTGCTGGAGGCTTTGAAACGAACCAGGATGTAGTTGGTTTCCGAATCAAACACGGTTTCCACGCACGGGATTTCGCGCAGAGACGCCGTCAGGTATTCGCGCTCGTTGACGATCTGCGCCACGCGCTCACGCATGGCCACAATCCCTTCCGGGCTGAGGGCCTGAGCGGCGATATCGGCGACCGGCGTGGAGAGCGGGTACGGGGCGATCACTTTCATCAGCAGGTTGATCACCTCTTCATTCGCCAGAGTAAAGCCGCAACGCAGGCCTGCCAGCGCGAAGGCTTTCGACAGGGTACGCAGGATAACCAGGTGCGGGTACTCTTTAAGCCAGCCTGCCAGCGTCGCTAGCGGGCAAAACTCGATGTACGCTTCGTCGGCCACCACGATAGCTTTATCGCGCGTCATCTCCAGCAGGTCACGAATGTCCTGCGGGTTGATGATTTGCCCGGTGGGGTTGTTCGGGCTGCATACGTACACCAGTTTGACGTTCTCAAGCTGGTTGGCGATGTTTGGCAGATCCAGTTGCCAGTCCTCCAGCGTTAAGGCCGTACGGTATTCCACGCCGAAGGTTTCCGCGCTGACGCTGTACATGCCGTAGGTCGGCGGGCAGAACAGAATCGCATCTTTACCCGGCTCACAGAAGGCGCGGATCAGCAGTTCAATCCCTTCATCCGCGCCGCGGCACACCAGAACCTGCTCAGGCTTAAGCCCGGCGTAGTCGGCATAGCCTTCGATGACGGCTTTAGGCTGGCATTCCGGATAGCGGTTCAACGTTTGCTGCGAGAAATTAAATTTCACTGCCGTCGGGAATTCGTTGGCATTCAACCAGACATCGCCCTTACCGCCAAGACGACGGGCAGACTGATACGGGGTCAGGGCACGTACGTTGGCGCGAGCCAGTTCCTCAATACTCATGCTTGCTCCTTAAGGGCGTTAACACGCAGGGTGACGGCATTTTTGTGGGCGGTGAGCAGTTCAGCGGCCGCCAGCGTTTCAATGGTAGACGCGAGAGAGGCAAAGCCTTCGCGCGATAATTCTTGTACGGTCATCCGTTTCTGGAAATCGGCCAGCCCCAGGCTGGAGCAGGTGGCGGTATAACCGTAAGTTGGCAGAACGTGGTTGGTGCCGGAGGCATAATCGCCTGCGGACTCCGGTGACCAGTCACCCAGGAAGACGGAACCAGCGCTGGTGATGTCGTCCACCAGATCGCGGGCGCTGCGGGTCTGGATGATCAAGTGCTCCGGGCCGTACTGGTTAGAGATCTGCACACATTGTGCCAGATCTTTCGCCACAATCAGGCGGCTGGCAGACAACGCTTTACGTGCCGTTTCTGCGCGGGGCAGGTCGGCCAGTTGACGTTCAACGGCCTCGGCAACGGCGCGGGCCATATAGGCATCCGGCGTCAGCAGGATAACCTGCGAGTCCGGGCCGTGCTCCGCCTGAGAAAGTAGATCGGAAGCCACAAAGTCAGGGGTTGCGCCGCTGTCGGCAATCACCAGCACTTCGGACGGGCCGGCTGGCATATCGATAGCCGCACCATCCAGACGCTGGCGCACCTGACGCTTGGCTTCGGTCACGAAGGCGTTGCCGGGTCCAAAGATTTTGTCGACTTTTGGCACCGACTCCGTGCCAAATGCCAGAGCCGCAATCGCTTGCGCGCCCCCCACTTTAAAGACTTCCTGCACACCGCAGAGCTGCGCCGCATAGAGAATTTCATCCGCAATCGGAGGAGGGGAGCAGAGCACCACTTTTTTGCAGCCCGCAATGCGTGCCGGGGTGGCCAACATCAATACGGTGGAAAACAGCGGCGCAGAACCACCGGGGATATACAATCCGACGGAGGCGATAGGGCGAGTGACCTGCTGGCAGCGCACGCCTGGCAGGGTTTCCACATCTATCGTTTGCAGTTTTTGCGCGATGTGGAAGGTATCGATGTTTTTCACCGCCACGGCCATTGCCTGTTTGATCTCGTCACCGAGACGGGCGCTGGCATCGGCAATTTCCTGCGCAGTCACTTTCAACGCAGTCACGTCAGTTTTATCAAATTTCGCACTGTATTCGCGCAGGGCGTTATCGCCATTGCTTTTCACGTTGTCGAGGATCTCAACAACGGTGCGGGTAATACTTTCTGAGGCAGAGATCGCCGGACGCATCAGCAGCTCGCGTTGCTGCTGTGGGCTGCTGCTATTCCAGTCGATGATTGTGTTGAAGCTCATAATCGTTTTCCTTTATATGCAGGGTGACGCTGTCGTTTTCCCTGCCTGGGTATCCAGGCCCGGCTGGCATCGCGCCACCGGGCGAATCCTAAGGTGGATTACTCCATCATCTTCTCGATTGGCAGCACCAGAATAGAGCTGGCGCCCAGTGCTTTCAGTTTTTCCATCGTTTCCCAGAACAGGGTTTCGCTGCTCACCATGTGCATGGCGACACGTTGCTGATCGCCTGCCAGCGGCAGAATGGTTGGGCGTTCGGCACCTGGCAGCAGGGAAATCACTTCATCCAGACGCTCGGTTGGCGCGTGCATCATGATGTATTTCGATTCACGTGCCTGAATCACGCCCTGAATACGGGTCAGCAATTTATCGACCAGCTGTTGTTTACCATCCAGCAGTTCGCCGTCACGCTGGATCAGGCAGGCTTTAGAGCGGTAAATCACTTCAACTTCACGCAGACCGTTTGCTTCCAGAGTCGCACCGGTAGAGACGAGGTCACAGATGGCATCCGCCAGGCCGGCACGCGGGGCAACTTCGACAGAACCGTTCAGCAGGCAGGACTTAAAGGAGACGCCCTTCTGGTCGAGGTAGCGTTTGAGCAGGTGCGGATAAGAGGTAGCAATACGTTTACCGTCGAGTGACGCGGGGCCGTTCCACACTTCGTCGGTGTTGGTTGCCAGGGACAGGCGGCAGCTCCCGAAATCCAGGCGGCGCAGGGTGAAGTAACGCGGGTCTTCGCCCTGGGCGCGGCGGGTCAGCAGCTCTTCTTCCAGAACGTTTTCGCCAACAATACCCAGGTCGACCACGCCGTCCATGACCAGCCCCGGAATGTCGTCGTCACGCACGCGCAGAATATCAATTGGCATATTTTCGGCCAGGGCAATCAGACGCTGAGTGTGCAGGTTGATTTTAATGCCACAACGGGCCAGTAATTCGCGTGAATCATCGCTCAGGCGGCCTGATTTCTGAATAGCTATGCGTAAACGGGTATTGTCTAACATTATCTTTTCCTCATTATCCTGCTGAATTTGGTTCAAAAAAAAGCCCCCGGAAGATTATCTTCCGGGGGCTTTCTCTTGCGTTCATGCACCACTGGAAGATCTGAATGTCTTCCAGCACACATCGCCTGAAAGACTAGTCAGGATGATGGTGATGATGGTGAAGTTTAAATTGAACGCCTGTCATAAAATTCTCGATGAATGGTTATTCATTTGATGTCGTTTAACCTAAACCACTTTTACCTCCAAAGGCAAGGGCTTTTTTTAATCTTTAAATCATTTCATATTGACCGTATGAATTGTCAGTTTCGCCGGGCTGGCGTAGCCTTAAGATGGAATCTGCGAAAAGTCGGGAGAGACGCATGAAAAAGGTCGCGATTGTCGGATTAGGATGGTTGGGCATGCCGCTGGCGCTGTCATTAACGGCGCGGGGCTGGCAGGTCACCGGCAGTAAAACCACTCAGGATGGTGTGGAGGCGGCTCGTATGTGTGGTATTGAAAGCTACGTGCTGAAACTCGAACCGGATCTGTTCTGTGAACCAGACGATCTGGACGCATTAATGAATGTCGATGCGCTGGTGATCACCTTGCCCGCCAGACGCAGTGGCCCTGGCGAGGCCTTCTACCTGCAGGCGATGCAAGAGATTGTTGATAGCGCGCTGGCATACCATATCCCACGCATTATTTTTACCAGCTCCACGTCCGTATATGGCGACGCCCATGGCACCGTGAAAGAAAACTCGCCGCGTAATCCGCTGACGGCGAGCGGGCGTGTACTGAAAGAGCTCGAGGACTGGCTGCACAACTTGCCGGGGACATCGGTGGATATTTTGCGTCTGGCAGGACTCGTGGGGCCGGCGCGTCATCCGGGGCGTTTTTTCGCCGGAAAAACGGCGCCTGACGGTCAACAAGGGGTCAACCTTGTCCATCTGGAGGATGTCATTTCGGCCATCACGCTGCTACTCCAGTCGCCGAAAGGGGGGCATATCTATAATTTATGCGCACCAGAGCATCCGGCGCGGGCGCAATTTTACCCGGCAATGGCGCGACAGCTTGGCCTGCCGGAGCCACAATTCCTTGATTCCGTCCCCGGAGAAAAAGGGAAAGTGGTCGACGGTAACCGTATTTGCCATGAACTTGGGTTTGAGTACGAATTTCCGAACCCAATGACCATGCCATTGGACTGATTTTAAACAGTTTAATGCCGTGAATGAGGGGGAAATGAGCAAGTTCCTCGAAACGGTGCAGAATTTTTTTAGCAAAAAGTGCTGTAAATTTACGGTGGTTTGAAGTGAATTATTTAAATTCAGTAAGTTAGCTGTTACTGCTTTGTGAGCACCATCGCACAGGCTTGTCAAAACGCCTCACTTTGGTGCAAAATATGTCGCTGCAAAAAATTGAAACTAACCGACGTTAAAAAGACGTCGGTTATTTTTTTGCACTTTAGAAACGTCATTCAATCCAAGAGGCCGGGCTTCGTACCGGATAGATATTTACTAAAAACCGACAGTCGTTGTCGCTGAGGAATATAAAGAAATGGGGCAATCTTTTGCTTACGCGCTGGCGTTCACCGTAAAAGGGGATAACTATGTCGCATAACGCTACTCCAAAGACCTCTCGCGTGGAATTACGTAAAACGCTTACGTTGATTCCGGTTGTTATGATGGGCCTTGCCTATATGCAGCCTATGACGCTGTTCGATACGTTTGGTATCGTCTCTGGCTTGACTGACGGCCATGTCGCAACGGCGTATGCCTTTGCGCTGGTTGCCATTCTCTTTACGGCACTGAGCTACGGCAAACTGGTTCGCCGTTTCCCGTCTGCGGGCTCTGCCTACACCTACGCTCAGAAATCCATTAGCCCGGCGGTTGGCTTTATGGTGGGTTGGTCTTCACTGCTGGACTATCTGTTCATGCCGATGATCAACATCCTGCTGGCGAAAATCTATTTTGAAGCCCTGGTGCCTTCTGTTCCGTCGTGGATCTTTGTTGTCGCGCTGGTGGCCTTTATGACCATCTCTAACCTGCGCAGCATTAAGACCGTAGCCAACTTCAATACCCTGATTGTGATTCTGCAGATGGGGATTGTGGCGGTTATCGTCGGTCTTATCATTTACGGCGTCTCCCACGGTGAAGGCGCAGGTACGCTGACCAGCACGCGTCCATTCTGGTCCGAAGGTGCGCACGTGGTGCCGATGATTACCGGTGCGACTATTCTGTGCTTCTCGTTCCTCGGCTTTGACGGTATTTCTTCTCTGTCTGAAGAAACCAAAGACGCAGAGCGCGTGATCCCGAAAGCAATCTTCCTGACCGCGTTGATTGGCGGCCTGGTGTTTATCGTTGCCTCTTACTTCCTGCAGCTGTACTTCCCGGATATCTCTCGCTTTAAAGATCCGGACGCGTCTCAGCCGGAAATCATGCTGTACGTAGCGGGTAAAACTTTCCAGTGGAGCGTGCTGATTTTCTCCAGCGTGACCGTACTGGCTTCCGGTATGGCGGCGCATGCGGGTGTTTCGCGTCTGATGTACGTAATGGGCCGCGATGGCGTGTTCCCGACCCGTTTCTTCGGTTACGTTCATCCGAAGTGGCGTACGCCGGCATGGAACGTAATGCTGGTGGGCGCGATTGCCCTGCTGGCAATCAAATTTGACCTCGTGACAGCGACGGCGCTGATTAACTTTGGTGCGCTGGTAGCGTTTACCTTTGTTAACCTGTCGGTGATTTCTCAGTTCTGGATCCGTGAAAAACGTAACAAGACGCTGAAAGACCACTTCAACTACCTGGTACTGCCAGTCTGTGGCGCGCTGACCGTTGGGGCGCTGTGGATTAACCTGGAACAGAGTTCCATGATTTTGGGCCTGATCTGGGGTGCTATCGGTCTGGTTTACCTGGCTTGCGTGACGAAAAGCTTCCGCAACCCGGTTCCACAGTACGAAGATATCGCTCAGTAATGTGACTGAAATGAAAACCGGAGGCCATGGCCTCCGGTTTTTTTTTGCCTGCAATCTGCGGCTTACACAATCTCTTGCGCGTACTGCCAGAGCGCTTTTAGCAGTGCCATTTTCTCTTTGTCATCAGCATACTGCTGATACAGCATCTGTAGCTCATCGGCGTAGGCCTGCAAAAACTCCGGCGTAAAGACATGGCGGCGATGCTCAAGCCAGCGCTGCTGCTCGTCATAATCGAGCGTACCGGGGAAGTTGCGTGCCCGGTAGTTGAACAGCAGTTTCTCAATGCGCTTATCGGCAAAGGTGATATCCAGCGCCGGGAGATTCCGCGGCTCGGTTTCCAGCAGAATTTTCATAGCGGCGCGATCCGCATCGCTGAAAAAGCCGTTATACAGCTGGGCATCTACATTCTCGGAGGGAACGAACGGCTCGGCTTCGGCAAAAATCGCCAGCACCTTTTCGCGCACCTGCGGGTTGTTGCGCAGAATGCTCAGGTTATCCAGGCACTGTTTGCGGTCGATTCCCAGTCGCTCGGCGTCCTCAGGACGCAGCGTTTTTGCCTGCGCCAGTATCGGGCACTTATTCAAATGCACCAGTTTCACCGGCACGGCGGCGTTGTCGCCCAAATTGGCTTTCGCGGTATATAAGCGCTCGCGCAGGGCATCGGCATCCAGTTCCAGCAACGGCGACATATCACCGGCGAGGTCCACCATGATCACGGCGTTGCGGTTTTCCGGGTGCCAGGCCAGCGGGGCCACCCAGCTGGTATTGCCGCGCCAGGCGCCAAACATGCCGGAAACATGCACCAGTGGCGACATCTGTGGCACATCAATCAACGCCGCCAGTTTATGCTTACTGCGGTGGCTCAGCAGATAATCAAACAGCCGCGGCTGGTGGGTTTTCACCAGTTGCGCCATGGCGATGGTGGCGTAAACGTCGGCCATCGCATCGTGGGCATTGCTGTGCTCGATACCGTTCGCTTTCGTCAGATGCTCAAGGCGGAAACTTGGCAGCCCATCGTCATTCTCCGGCCAGTTGATACCGTCAGGGCGCAAGGCATAGCAGGCGCGCATCACATCGAGCAAATCCCAGCGCGAGTTGTTGTTTTGCCAGCTCCAGGCGTAGGGATCGTAAAAGTTGCGATAGAAAATATTGCGCGTCACTTCATCGTCGAAGCGGACGTTGTTGTAACCGAGCACGCAGGTTTTGGGCACGGTAAATAAATCGTGGATGCGGCGGGCGAAGTCGGCTTCATTCACGCCGTTTGCTTTAGCGTGTTGTGGCGTAATGCCGGTGATCAGCACCGCTTCCGGCTGGGGGAAATAGTCATCTGCAGGTTTACAGTAAAAGACTTCCGGCTCGCCAATGATGTTGAAATCGGCGTCGGTACGAATCGCAGCAAACTGTGCCGGGCGATCCTGCGAGGGGCTGGTACCGAACGTTTCGTAGTCATGGAAAAGAAATGTGGGCGTTGCCGTTGAATCAGACACCTGAGCTCATCCTGTTGATCAATAACCTGCCCATGGTAAACCATTGCGCCGCATCTTCCGAAAGAAAACGCGTTCAGATACGACATTCCAGAGAAGGGAAGAGGCATGAAAAATGACTTTCGTCACATTTGTTTGCAATTTGTCCCAGTATCGACATATTAAGTTGCGTAAAAAGAACGGCGAATTTGACGTAAATGAGGATATTCCATTGAAACGCCGTTTGTTTTTTGCCTTCTCCCTTTTGTCCGCGACTGTCCATTGCGCGTTGGCAGATGATATGCCGATTTCTCCCCAGCCGCCGGAAATTCAGGCAGGCTCATGGGTCTTAATGGATTACACAACCGGGCAGATCCTAACTGCAGGCAATGAACATCAACAGCGTAATCCGGCGAGCCTGACCAAGCTGATGACCGGCTATGTTGTGGATCGCGCCATCGACAGCCACCGTATCAGCGCAAGCGATGTGGTGACGGTCGGTAAAGATGCCTGGGCGCGGGGAAATCCGGTCTTTAATGGCTCTTCATTAATGTTCCTGAAAGCCGGAGATCGCGTGACGGTGCGTGACCTGAGCCGCGGGCTGATTGTGGATTCCGGCAACGACGCCTGTGTGGCGCTGGCCGACTTTGTAGCAGGAAGCCAGCCGCAGTTTGTCGGCATGATGAACGACTATGTGCAAAAGCTAAATCTGCGCGATACCCACTTTGAAACGGTACATGGCCTGGATGCGCCAGGCCAGCACAGCTCGGCGTACGATCTGGCGGTGCTTTCCCGCGCCATCATCAGCGGCGAGCCGGATTTCTATCACATGTACAGTGAGAAAAGCCTGACCTGGAACGGCATCACTCAGCAGAACCGTAATGGGCTGTTGTGGGATTCGTCGTTAAATGTCGATGGCTTAAAAACCGGGCATACGTCTGGTGCAGGTTTTAACCTGATTGCCTCCAGCGTTGACGGCCAGCGTCGTTTGATTGCGGTTGTCATGGGCGCGGATAGCCCGAAAGGACGTGAAGACCAGGCGCGGAAACTGCTGCACTGGGGCCAGCAAAACTTCGATACCGTGGAGATTTTGCAGAAGGGTAAAAAAGTGGGCAGCGAGCGTATCTGGTACGGTGATAAGGAACAGATGGCGGTCGGCACCGATCAGGACTTCTGGCTAGCGCTGCCGAAAGCGGAACTGCCGAACATCAAAGCACGCTATGTCATGGACAATAAAAACCTCGAAGCCCCGCTTGCGGCTCATCAGCGAGTGGGTGAAATCCAGCTTTACGATCGTGACAAAGTGGTGGCGCACATGCCGCTGGTGACGCTGGAGGATGTGGGTAAAGGCGGTTTGTTCTCGCGCCTGAGCGACTACCTCCATCATAAAGTGTGACATTCTAGGGGCGGGCTGGCACAGGTGCGAGTCCGCTCACATAATTGATCCTACCTTCGTGCTCATTTCCTGTTATTTAAATGTACTGTATAAAAAAACAGTAAAAAGGAGGGTCGCATGACATACAACGTAAAACAGATTGAGAAGCGCACTATTGCCGGGTTTCATCTGGTTGGCCCCTGGGATGTCACCGTCAAACAAGGCTTTGAGCAACTGAGCATGTGGGTGAGCAGTCGTTAAATTCAACCCATTGAGTGGATTTGTGCATACTACGATAACCCGGATGAAGTGCCCGCGGAAAAGCTGCGTGCCGATGTGGTTATTTCGGTGCCAGACGATTTTGTCATTCCTGAAAACAGCGAAGGGGTGATGAAAACGGAGCTCCCGGGTGGGCTTTATGCGGTTGCTCGCGCCAAAGTACGTAACGAAGAATTTAAAGAGGCATGGGAAGCGTTTTTTGATGATTTAATGGTCGATACCCAGTATCGCATGGCGCTTCGTCCGTGCTTTGAGGTCTATCTGAACTGCGCGCAGGATGATGGCTACTGGGAAATCGATATGTATATTCCGGTCGATCTCGCCTCCTGATACCCCATTCATACCGACGACAGGGAACGGATGACAAACATCTTCCGTTCCTTTTTTTGTTCAGAACAGCGATCCCAGCCACAGAAAAATCGCTACAATTGCGCCTTCGTTGTTTTTGACTGGAGAGCGGGTGTGCGTCCCGACAAATCACTCAGTCCTTTTGAAATTCGTCTTTACCGACATTATCGCGTGGTTCACGGCGTCCGTATTGCGCTGGCATTTATTCTGACCTTTCTGCTGGTTCGCCTGCTGAATGTTCCGGAAGGCACCTGGCCACTTATCACCCTGGTGGTGATCATGGGGCCGATTTCATTTTGGGGAAATGTGGTTCCCCGTGCCTTTGAACGTATCGGCGGAACAATCTGCGGCTCCGCGCTGGGCCTTGTCGCGCTTAAGCTTGAACTAATCTCCCTGCCGCTGATGTTGATGTGGTGTGCAGGGGCGATGTTCCTTTGTGGCTGGCTGGCGCTGGGTAAAAAACCTTATCAATCGCTGCTTATCGGTATCACGCTGTCAGTTGTTGTTGGGGCTCCGGCCGGGGATATGCATACCGCGCTGTGGCGGAGCGGTGACGTTATTTTTGGTTCACTACTTGCCATGCTGTTTACCGGCATCTGGCCGCAGCGGGCTTTTCTGCACTGGCGCATTCAAATGGCGAACTACGTTACGGCCTTTAACCGGGTTTATCAGGCCGGCTTTTCGCGTAACCTCGTTGAGCGCCCACGCCTGGACAAGCATCTGCAAAAGATACTCAATGACGTAGTGAAGATGCGTGGCCTGATTACCCCTGCCAGCAAAGAAACGCATATTCAGAAAGCCATTTTTGAGGCTATCCAGACCGTAAGCCGCAATATGGTGTGCGTGCTGGAGCTGCAAATGAATGCCCACTGGGCTTCGCGCGCCAGCCACTTCGTGATGATCAACGCCAGTACCTTACGCGAAACGCAGCAGATGACGCAGCAGACGCTGTTGACCATTGCCCATGCTTTATATGAAGGAAATCCGCAGCCTATCCTTGCCAATACCGAGAAACTCACTGATATTGTGGCGGAATTGCGTAGTTTGCTGCGCGATCATCAGGGCGATGCGCTGGCGGAGAACTCGATTCACGGCTATGTCTGGCTGAGCATGGAACTGGCGCGGCAGTTGGAGTTAATGTCCCATTTGATTTGTCGGGCGCTGCGCAAATAAGCCTCACATACTCCGGAAAAGCAGGCGGGCTGTTTCGATTCAGCCCGATTTGGGGTTATGCTAGGCAAAAGGATAAAATCATTGTCATCAGCAACGGCTAAAAGTAAGGTCTTAGGCGGTTGCTTTAACGAATCCGAATCTCACATTAGTAGGGGTGCCAAAAATGGAAACAACTAAGCCTTCATTCCAGGACGTTCTGGAGTTTGTTCGTCTGTTCCGCCGTAAGAATAAACTGCAGCGCGAAATCCAGGATGTTGAGAAAAAGATCCGTGATAACCAGAAACGCGTACTGCTGCTGGACAACCTGAGCGACTACATCAAACCGGGTATGAGCGTGGAAGCTATTCAGGGGATTATCGCCAGCATGAAAAGCGACTATGAAGATCGCGTAGACGATTACATCATCAAAAACGCCGAGATCTCCAAAGAGCGCCGCGAGATCTCCAAAAAACTGAAAACGATGGGTGAGCAGAAACCTGTCGAGTCGAAAGAAGAGTAATTCGCAGACGGTGAGAGAGCCTCTCTCACCGTTCTCTTACCCCGCCTTCCACCATGCGCAACAGATGTTGCTGTGGCCAGTGCCGTTGTAACGCAGGTTGACTGAGCAACGCGCGTACTTTCTCCAGATCATGCCTCTGCCTGTCCAGCAATAAACCCACAACACTTCCGCTATGGGCGACATTCAGCCCGTACAAATCGCACTGTTCTACGATGGCCATCAGCGCGTTAAAACCTGGTTTCGGTAGCAGCGTCTGGCTTGCCATTGCGCTTTGCAATGCCGCCTCGCCCAATAGCGCAGGATCCTTTGTCATACAGGCGTGCTGCACTTTGCGCCAGGCACTGTCGAGGGCATCGGCGCTGCTCATCAGCGCGGCCCGGCGGGGCAGGCGATGATAATCCTCTGTGCGAAGGGTTAACGGGCTTTCCAGCAACAAAATGTCGAGGCTGGGGAGGTGTTCACAGGAAATACGGGTTTGCGCAGTGTTATGGTCAAACAACGTCAAAGAACGAAAAACGGTGCTGTCGGTGGGTTCCAGCGCGACGCAAAGCTGAGAAATACTGATGTCATCGAGGGTAAACCCAAGATGGCGTGATGTGGCCACTGCCGTTGCCGCAATGTCCGCCGTACTGCTCGCCATCCCTTTAGCAACGGGAATAGTTGAGCGGCAATCGATGCGGATCTCATTGCTTAATGCGCCCGGTAAGTGCCAGTGCATCAGCACCTGTTTGACCATCGCTCTCACCAGGGGGCGTTCATCAGGCAAGGGCGCGCCGGTCGTGATTTCAACCTCGCTGTACCAGTCAACCGGGCAGGAAACCAGTTTTTCACTGCCCAGAATCCATCCCTGAATGATTTCGCCGCAGGATGCGGGACATCGTGCCAGCGCCAAGTTCAACCTCTCATTGTGGTACGTAACGTGAGGATAGTGTCACGCCGATCCGCTGAACGCCAGGATTTCCCGTAATGACACCACGCCGCCAATCACAATCAGCGCCGGAGCGTGAAACCCGGCGGCCTCGCTCTGGTGAGCAAGCTCAGACAGTGGTGCGCAGAGGACTTTCTGTTCCGGCGTGCTGGCGCGCATCACCACCGCCGCTGGTGTGTTGGCAGGTTTGCCTGCGCCGATAAGTGCTGTACAGATTGTCTTTATCTGCGACATGCCCATCAGGATCACCAGCGTTCCGGGCAGGACCGCAAGTCTCCCCCAGTCCTGTGGCTCTTTGCCGTCCTGCAAATGCCCGGTCACCACATGGAAGCTGGAGGCAAAATCCCGATGCGTTACGGGAATGCCTGCCGCAGCAAGCCCGCCGATGGCTGAGGTGATGCCCGGAACAACTTCACATTCGATACCGCATTCCCGTAGTGCTTGTGCTTCTTCACTTCCCCGGCCAAAAACAAAAGGATCGCCGCCTTTTAAGCGCACGACGTTGAGTCCTCGCCTGGCACAATCGATGAGAATTTGGTTGATTTGCGGCTGTGGGATAGGGTGTCGGTTCGCCTCTTTACCCACATCGTGAAACTCACAGCCTGCCGGTGCCTCCTGCAACAGAACCGGATTCACCAGCCTGTCGAACACAACGGCCTGAGCTTCCCGCAGGCAGTGTAAACCTTTTACGGTCATCAGACCCGGGTCGCCAGGACCTGCGCCAACCAGCCAGACTTTGCCTGTCATACCTGCGCCTCCGCGTATTCCGGTAACCCGATACGCATAACGTCGCGGGCAATCATCAACTCTTCATTGGTGTTGATAACCGCGACCTTCACGACCGAATGGTCAGTCTGAATAAACGTAGCGTTACGGCCGTTTTTCTCGGCATCAACGTCCAGCCCGAGGAAGTGCAGGTTACGGCAGATGGCCTCTCTGGCCCGTGCGGAGTTTTCGCCAATACCGCCAGTAAACAGCAATACATCCAGCCCGCCCAGTTGCATCACATAGCTGCCGATAGTGGCGCGGATACGTTCTGCAAACAGAGTAAGCGCCAGTGCGGCACGCTTGTTGCCCGCATTTGAGGCCTGTTCGACATCGCGAAAATCGTTAGACACGCCTGAGATGCCCAACAGACCTGATTCGTTGTTAATCATGGCGTTGAGTTGTTGCGGCGATTTGTCTTCTTTTAATGCGACCCAGGGCAAAATTGAGGGATCGATATCCCCGCTGCGGGTGCCCATCATTACGCCGGATTGCGGTGTGAACCCCATTGAGGTATTGACGGAACGCCCGCCTTTAATGGCGCACAGGCTGCTGCCATTACCCAAATGGCAGGAGATGACCCGTAATGCGCTTAACGGAACGCCCAGCTTTTCGGCTAACAGCTGGCTGACATATTTATGGCTGGTACCGTGGAAACCGTAGCGGCGAACCCCGAGCTCCTCGTAATAGCGCCATGGCAGGGGGTAGATAAACGCACTTTGCTCCAGCGTCTGGTGAAACGAGGTATCAAACACGGCAACCGCAGGAGCATGCGGCAGCGCCTGGCGAAAAATGCGAATGCCCGCCGCGTTGACCGGGTTGTGCAACGGTGCCAGTTCTGCAAGGCGCTCAATCTCTGCCAGCGCGTCGTCGGTAATTAGCGCGGAATCCTTAAATGTTTCTCCGCCGTGGGCAACGCGATGTCCGACCCCGTCTATTGCCGACAGCGACGCGATAATGTTGTGGGAGAGCAGTTTTTCCAGCAGTAACGTCGCCGCCTCTTTATGGTCGGCGATCGCGCGCGTCTCTTGCCATTCCTGATCCCCCTGTTTGAGGGTAAAGATCGCGTCGGAGAACCCGATGCGTTCGATCAGCCCCTGACAAAGCAGATCGCCTGCAGGCAGGGTGAGAAGCTGAAATTTAAGCGATGAACTACCGGCGTTGATCGCCATTATTGTGCGGGACATGCGTGCTCCTGGGGTTGAAGAAAAGCGATTACCTCCGCGACACCCTGACCGGTTTGCGCGCTGGTGATAAAAAGGCGTTCTGCACCGGATTGCCGCAACCATTCACCGATCTGCGTAATCTGTTGTTCTGCGACAAGATCGGCTTTGGTGATGATGCCAATCGTTGGGCGGTTCATCGGTAGCGTAAATCCGGGTGAAAAAGGGCACCATTGGGCGTCAGCATTCAGTACCAGTGCCACCACGTCGGCTTCGCAGGCACTGGTGAGCAGAGCGCTGTACAGGCAGCGATTCTCGAGGTATTCCCCCGGTGTATCGATGGTCTCAGGCGACCAGACAATGGCCTGCGTTTTTTGATAACGCATCGCTTCGCCGCGTAAGCGTTGCGTCAGCGATGTTTTACCGCACTGGCTTGCGCCAATTAACATCATTCGTTTCATAACGTCAGGTCCGGGTGACCTGGCAGGTCGTAAAATGGAGCATGTCGCCAAGGGAGCGGGTGACCTGGCGTAACGCATACTCCACCGAGGAGACATCCCCCGTGAGGACCACCGCGCCGGTGAAACGATCGATAAAACCGATCTCTACCGCCCCGGATTTAGTCGCGATATCACAGGCGATGATCGACGCTTCACTGGGGGTAATCGTCAGAATGCCGATGGCAGACGCCGTCTCGCTTAAGCCCAGTTTCTTATAGAGTTCTTTGCCGGGATTGGCGATCAAATGGGCCAGAGTGACCTGTTTACCGGGCACATACTCCTGAATCATGCGTTCAGTACTGCGTTGCGTCTCCATTACCCCTCCACGATCTGTCGCCACATGGCTTTATGCGGACGCGGGATCACTGAGCGATACACCAGCAATCCTTTCTCGCCCGCGCTTTCACTGGCGACGGTGACGGCATTTTCCACATCCGAGATATCACCGGTCACCACCATGTAGCATTTGCCGCCGATGCCGAATGCCATATGGACGCGTACCAGTGTGACACTGGAAGCCTTCACCGCACGGTCTGCTGCACTGACGCAGGCCGCCACGCTCCAGGTTTCAACGATACCTACCGCCTGACGCTGCTCTACGGCATTAAGCCCGCTAATGGCAGGCAGGATGCTGGCATGAATATTCGGTAGGACAAGGCTGTCGACCAGCATCTCACCGGCCTGGCTGTCCCCGGTGGCAATAGCCTGCTGAACGGCGCCGACATCACCCCCAACCATCACTAAAAATTTGCCGGGGCAGAGTGTTTTGCTGACCAAAAGCGTCACGTTCGCGCTTTTCAGCATGGCGTCGCCAAGCTCCATGCCTTTCGCGATGCTGGTTAATTCAAGTATTCCAATAGCCTGTGACATGGTTATCCTCGTACAACCGTAATGGTTTTATCTGTTACCGACGCAATAACGCCGTCGATACTGGCATGAAGGGGAACCCCCAGAGCGCCCCAGGAACATCGGCAATACGCTGTCCACGAATGACGATTTCGCCTTCTGTTACACAGGGAATGGCTGGCGCACCAATATGCTGGCGCAGCGGCAATACGACCTGCGAAGGGGTAAGGTCGCATTCTTCCAGCGGCGCATCCTGATACCAGTCGCGCAGGCCAAGTTTGGTCACCAGGCGTTTAACCGGAATCAGTCGGTAACTCGCCATCTCATCGGCCTCGCGCAGCGGCCCCTCATAGCGTGCGCCGCCGGCGCGTAATTCAGCTTTAAGCAGACGATTGACCCGCATCGGTGAGATACCCACCGGGCAGGCGACGCTTTCGCAGACGTTGCATTCAGAACAGGTCAGCGCACTCAGCAGCGTTTGTGGCGTGGCGACGTTCTGATAATTGACGGCCCTCACCAGAAGGTGAGGTGACAGTTCATGCCCGATCAAATGGCGTGGGCAGAGATCGGTGCATAGCTTGCACTGTTCACAGACGGTACGGGCAATTGTCAGTACGGTGCGATCGTTCTGTAAGCGACGTTGAATCAGCGAGTGTGATTTCGGCAGTACCAGCAAGCCGCCGGTGGTCTTTGTCACCGGCGCATCCAGTGACGGCAGCAGGCCACCCATCATCGGGCCGCCATTAATAAAACCGGGATCGTCTACCGTGGCACCGCCCGCCAGTTCCAGTACTTCCCGGAGTGAGATGCCCAGTGGGACCGTTACGGTCAAGGGATGGCGTACCGCACCGTTCACCGTCAGAGTCCGGCGGGTTACGGGATATTGCTGCTCAACGGCGCGTGCGATATTGAGGACGGTTTGCACGTTATTGACCACAACCCCGACGCTAACCGGCAGTGCGGCAGGTGGCACACGCCGTCCTGTCGCCATCCAGATGGTGATGACCTCGTCTCCGGCGGGGTAAACATCCGGCAGAATATGCAGGCGAATTTGTGCAGGCAGTAATGGAGTGAGTGCGGTAATGGCTGCATGGTATTTCTCTTTGAGGGCAATAATGCTCTCGTGAGCACCCGTTGCGGTCATGCCATAAAGCACGCCGCGCACCAGTCGGGCCGCCTGTTGCGGCATCAACTGCTGGTCTACTTTCAGCATCGGTTCACATTCGGCCGCATTAACCAGGAAAATCTCAACCTGCGCCTGCAGTTTTACATGGGTTGGAAACCCGGCTCCGCCCGCACCGACGACGCCCGCTTCACACACGCGCTGGCGAATGGTTTCTGCCGTTGCCGGTGTCAGTTCGCCCCAGGGGGACGGGAGAATGGCCGCTTCGCTCACAGCAATTCCTCCAGCAGATGTCGAATGTCGTCGCCATCGGCAGGGCGAGGCGTGGTTTTCAGCGTGACATCCGCCAGTGCGGCCTGGACCATCGCGGGAATACGCTCACGGAACCTGGCTTTGTCGGCTTTCAGCGCTACCGCGAGGGTCGGCATTTCGCACTGTTGACGAAGCTGCTCAATCTGGCGAATCAGCGAATTGATGGCGACCGGGTCATTCGCGCCTGTAGGGCAAAAATGGCAGGCTTTTGCCAGCCGGGCATAGCGTTTGGCCGCGCGTTGATCGCTGGCATTAAAGCGGATGACTGCGCCCAGCAGTAGTGCGTTGGCCAGCCCGTGCGGCAGATGAAATTGCCCACCAAGCTGATGGGCGATAGCGTGGTTGATGCCTAATCCTGCCTGGCTAAATGCCATTCCAGCGAGCGTCGCGGCATTGTGCATTTTGCCGCGCGTTGCCAGACAGTCGCCTTTGCGCACCGCCGTCGGCAGGTACTGGAACACCAGCCGTGCTGCTTTTTCCGCCAGCGCATCGGTAAAATCGCTGGCGCGAGGCGATACATAAGCTTCAAGGGCGTGCGTCAGCACATCCATACCGGTGTTCGCCGTGATGGTGGGCGGCACACTGACGACAAGTGCAGGATCGAGAATGGCGATGTCGGGATAGAGCGCATTATCAAACAACGGATATTTGATGCCTTTCTCGGGATCGCTTATCACGCAGGCGCTGGTTACCTCTGAGCCTGTGCCGCTGGTAGTGGGGATCGCGACGCAGGTTTCGATATTGACGCCCTGTTGTTTGCTGAACCAGACTATCGCTTTTGCCGCATCCAGCGCGGAGCCGCCGCCAAAACCGATCACCACCTGTGGCTGGAGTGCATGCATTTGCGTAATGCCTTCCACCACAGTGGCGATGGTCGGATCCGGAGTGATGTCGCTAAAGACACTGATGCGATTATCTGCCGGAATGGCCTGGCGCAGCATCTCAATAAGCGGCGAGCTGGCAAGAAAACCGTCGCAGATAATCCAGATATGCTTGTTGCGAAAGCGCTTTAGGCTGTGTCCCTTAATCACCTGAGTTATAGTAACTGTCTTTTTCAACAACATATTGAACTATGGCTCGCTACGATATTCCCGATGAAGC
>NZ_CBFFRL010000003.1:0-61712 GCF_965644215.1 Phytobacter sp. V69 | reverse complement strand
CGGCAGGTCTCGCCATGGTGCACCCGTGCGCAAAATCCAGAATACAGCATTGATAAACAAGCGATTATCTTTCGCTCTCCCTCCCCAGGTACCTTCGCGCCCGGGTAAATGAGGTTCCAGTAAACTCCATACATTGTCAGAAATATCGTGGCGCCGATAGGCTGGAATAGTCATGATAATAGGGCCTTCTGATTAGAAGGCCCTATTATCAATGATTTTTATCCTCGTGACGACACTATCTAATCACCAGCTTTGAATTTGCCCCTGTCGATGGTCAACCCGTTGCCGACTTTCGCCCTGGGCAATACCTCGGCATCTGGCTGAAACCGGAAGAATTTGCTTATCAGGAAATTCGCCAGTACTCCCTGACCCGCGCCCCTGACGGCAAACATTACCGTATTGCGGTAAAACGCGAAGAAGGCGGGCAGGTTTCAACCTGGCTGCATCAGCACGCGCAGGTGGGTGATGTGGTACATCTGGCCGCTCCTGCGGGCGATTTCTTTATGAATGTCGAGAGCAGCCCCCCGGTCACGCTTATCTCCGCAGGCGTCGGCCAGACACCGATGCTGGCAATGCTGGATACGCTTGTGCAGGCTGATCATAAAGCGCAGGTAAACTGGTTCCACGCGGCGGAAAATGGCGATGTCCACGCCTTTGCGGATGAGGTGAAAACGCTGAGCAGCGCACTGCCGCACACCACATCTCATATCTGGTATCGCGCCCCCACCCATTTTGACAAACAGGCGCAGGCCTTTGATAGCGAAGGGTTGATGGATTTGAGCAAACAAGAATCAGCATTCAGCGATCCGGCGACGCAGTTCTTCCTCTGCGGCCCGGTGGCATTTATGCAGTTTGCGGCAAAACAGTTGGTGGAATTGGGCGTGAATAAAGCGAACATTCATTACGAATGTTTCGGGCCGCACAAAGTGCTGTAAGACAGGAGGCCCCTCACCCGTCAGACGAGGGGCAATAAATCAGATCGCCGCATCGTCTTCTTCGCCAGTACGGATACGAACCACGCGCGCCACATCAAAGACGAAAATCTTACCGTCGCCAATCTTGCCGGTCTGGGCCGTGCGGATAATGGTATCTACGCAGGTCTCGACGATATCATCGGTCACAACGATTTCGATTTTTACTTTCGGCAGAAAGTCCACCATGTACTCTGCACCACGGTACAGTTCAGTATGGCCTTTCTGGCGACCAAAACCTTTCACTTCGGTTACCGTCATCCCGGTAATGCCGACTTCGGCCAGCGCTTCACGCACATCATCCAGTTTGAAAGGTTTAATAATCGCATCAATCTTTTTCATGGTCGGTCCTTAAAAACGCTTGCCAGTAAGCTACTTCGTAATCGGTTGCTCACACTATCATATTCACTACGCCATTACTCTTTAAAGTCGTTGGCATCCAGCTCATGGCGTGAGAGCAATTTATAAAATTCAGTACGGTTGCGCCCGGCCATTCTCGCCGCGTGGGTAACGTTACCCTTGGTGATTTGCAGCAGCTTGCGTAGGTAATTGAGCTCGAACTGATTTCGCGCCTCTACGAATGTGGGTAGGGCGGTATTCTCCCCTTCCAGCGCCTGTTCCACCAGCGCATCGCTGATAACCGGCGACGAAGTCAGCGCCACGCACTGCTCGATAACGTTGACCAGTTGACGCACATTACCCGGCCAGCCTGCGGTCATCAGCCGTTTCATCGCATCGGTGGAGAAGGCGCGTACAAAGGGTTTATGTCTGTCGGCAGACTGACGCAGCAGATGGTTCGCCAGTAGCGGGATATCTTCCGCACGCTCCGCCAGTGCCGGAATTTTGAGGTTAACCACATTCAGGCGATAAAACAGGTCTTCGCGAAACTCACCGCGCGCCATCGCTTTGGGCAGGTCGCGGTGGGTCGCGGAGATAATACGCACATTGATGTCGATATCACGGTTGCTGCCGAGTGGTCGGACTTTGCGTTCCTGCAACACGCGCAGCAGTTTTACCTGCAGGGGAATGGGCATATCGCCAATTTCATCGAGGAACAGCGTGCCGCCTTCCGCCGCCTGGAAAAGCCCCTCGCGACTGCTGACCGCGCCGGTAAAGGCACCGCGCGCATGACCAAAGAGTTCAGATTCCAGCAACTGTTCCGGTAACGCCCCGCAGTTGATGGCGATAAACGCATTTTTGCTGCGCGGGCTGGCGTTATGAATAGCCTGCGCGAGGATCTCTTTCCCGGTCCCGCTCTGGCCGTTAATCAGTACGCTGACATCAGACTGCGCCACCATTCGCGACTGCTCCAGCAGCCTGAGCATAACCGGGCTACGGGTGATGATGGTATCGCGCCACTGATCGTCCGAGGCGGGCGCAGTGTGCTCCAGCGCGTCGTCAATCGCCTTATACAGCGCATCTTTATCCACCGGCTTGGTCAGGAAGCTGAATACCCCCTGCTGCGTGGCGGCGACAGCATCCGGAATGGAACCGTGCGCGGTGAGGATGATCACCGGCATACCGGGCTGCACCTTCTGGATCTCGGTGAACAGCTGCATGCCGTCCATCTCATCCATGCGCAGGTCACTGATAACCAGGTCCACTTTCTCGCGAGCCAGAACGCGAAGCCCTTCCTGCCCGCTCTCTGCGGTGACAATGCTGTAGCCTTCACTGCTCAGGCGTAAACCGAGCAGTTTTAACAGGCCCGGATCGTCATCCACCAGCAACAGGTGAGCAGGTTTTCGGCTGGTCATGGTTTCGCGTCCTCTTGTTTCGTTTCGGTCCTTGCGGGGCGGGCGCTGTCCGGCAGATCGTTACCCGCCGGTTTGCGGCTATAGAGCCGACGCTCAATGTCGGTCAGATTTTCCAGTTTGCGCGTGGTCGTTTCCAGTTGCTCACGCAGGAATTGCTGCTGCTGGCGTAGCGTATCCAGCTCGGCATCCGTCGACTGCTGGAGTTTGCCATAACGGCCGCGCTCTTCTGCCAGCTGGAGTTGGGATGTTTGACCGTCACGCCAGAGTTGATACAGCGGGCGCACGGGGGCGGGGATTTGCGGGCTTAACACATCAAGACGTGCGGTATTCTCACGCCGTTCCAGCGGGGTAATTTTTGCACTCGACAGTAAAATGCCGCGCTTAAACACATCCTGCCAGGTATCGTCGGGCAACGCACGCGCCTGCGCGCGCGCTTCTGCCGGGGCCAGTCGCCCGGCGCAATCCATACTGCGCAGCCAGAATAAGGGGTTGGTATCGAAAGCTTGGCCGGTTAATGACCAGATATTGCCGCAGTCCGTTAACAGGAAGTCGGCCAGTTGATGTTCCGGGAGCAGCTCTTCGAATTGTTCGTGTACGGCATGCTCAGGCGTTTGGGAAACACAACCTGCCAACAGCAGGCAGGGTAATGCACGAAGCATTTTTTTAGGCAACAATACCGCGCCAGCCACGCGGGAAAAAACGTGCGACATACTCACCTGATTTCGCTTCATTTGTTGGATTTTTCCGACGCATTAAGCGGTAGCTCAATGCGAAAACAGACATCTGCATGATCGACGGTCACCAGATGCAACTCGCCCTGCATACGGCGAATGCAGTCTCTGGCAATACTTAATCCCAGCCCGCTGCCCTTCACCGCGCCTTTCCGCTGATGGCTACCCTGGAAAAAGGGTTCGAAAATCATACTGCGTTCCGCCTCAGGAATCGGCGTACCGGTATTGGACACCTCAATACGCAGCCGCGAGCCTGCAAGATAGCTGTGAATATAAATGTTACCGGATTCAGCCCCGTAGTGCACCGCGTTCGAATAAAGATTATCCAGCACGCTCATCAACAGCATCGGCTCGGACCAGCAAGAGACGGCATCCAGCACCACCTCGGTATGCATCATTTTAGCTCGCGCAGGCAAACTGTGAGCCGTCAAAACCATATCCACCAGCGGCTCGATCTCCACCTCTTCCAGCTCAACCGCGCTATCCGCGAGTTTCCGGTTGTAATCGAGTAATTGCTCAATCAGCTTTTGCAGGTTGCGGCTGCTGTCATCCAGGATCGCCACCACCTCTTTTTGTTCTGTCGTTAACGGCCCAACGACCTGATCCGCAAGCAGCTCCGTTCCTTCACGCATGCTGGCCAGCGGGGTTTTCAGTTCATGGGAGATATGGCGCAAAAACTGGTGGCGCTGCGATTCAAGCCAGGAGAGACGTTCACTCAGCCAGATGATGCGTTCGCCCACATAGCGCAGCTCGCGCGGCCCTTTAAAAACAACCGTATGCCCAAGGGAGCGCCCTTCCCCCAGCCGGTTGATCATCCGCTCAATGCCCTTCACCGGGCCGATGATCATCCGCGTAAACAGCAGCACCATCGCCAGGCTGACCAGGAACAGCACCAGCGCTTGCCAACCGAAGAACTGACCGCGCTCGGCGATCTCCTGCTGTAACTGCTGCCCACGTGAGAACACCACCTGCCGCGTTGACTGCACCATCTCGGTATTCGCCGCCGCAAAGGCTTCAAGCCGCGCGGAAGCCTCGGGCGTAGGACCGCTGCTTTTGCACTGTAGCTGTGCGAGATCGTTTAAATCCTGGCGTAGCGCCTGGTAGAGTTTTTCGTCCGGCAGCACGCCCGCATGGGCATCCAGCATGTCGCTGTAGCGTTTACGCTGACTCTGGTACACCTTCGCAAGTGTTGCGTCGTCCAGAACGCAGTACTGACGGTAACTGCGTTCCATCTCCAGAGCGGCATTGGTCATCGCCTCGCTGCGTCGGGCGTCGATAAGCGTGGTTCGGTTGGTGTGCGCGGCCTGGGCGCTCAGGGCATTCAGGCTTTGCCATGCCTGCCAGGCCAGCACCAGCAGTGGCAGTAAGATCAGCAGGAACGCCATCATGACGACCTGGCGCAGGGAGCGGGGGAAAATGGGCCAGCGTTTCAACGCAATACTCTCGCAAATCGGGTTTAACAGGATGCTAGCTGAGTAATGTGCTATGGGGAAGCCAGAAACAGCAAAGCCGGGTATAAACCCGGCTTTGCTATGAAATTAGGCGGTGCCTAACTCGACGTTTCGCCCGGGGTCTGAAAAAGCGAACTTTTATCAGCAGTTGGACGGCAGGCACCTTAAGTGCATCATTCTAAGTTTATGTAGCGCGTCCCGAAGGGGCTGACATAAGAGGGTGAATGAGCCACTGGTTATTATTATGCAATGCTTATGCCAAAACGCAAAACAAAATATTAACCCAATGTAATATAAGAAATTAACTGCATTATATCATTCAATAGCGATTGAATGATTTCCAGGCTAAGTGTCTCCGATTAGCAACACCCTTTGCGTCACCCGGCCTCACTCATATAATTCAACAACTTAAATGTCTCTTTTTAGAGACACTGCATATGTGGCTTTGTCGCGATTTCCCGACACATGCACATGCGGGGCGTCACAAATAAAAAAGCTCCCCGGCAGGAGAGCTTTTCGTATGGCATCACAATCGGCCAGGGAAAATTAGCCTAACTGTTTGCGTGCATTGCGGAAAATACGCATCCACGGGCTATCCTCGCCCCAGTTTTCCGGGTGCCAAGAGTTAGAGACCGTACGGAACACACGCTCCGGATGCGGCATCATCAGGGTCACACGACCGCTTTCGTTGGTTACCGCGGTGATACCGTTCGGCGAACCGTTCGGGTTAGCCGGGTAGGTTTGCGTTACTTTGCCGAAGTTATCAACGAAGCGCAGTGCCACCAGGCCTTTGCTTTCGAGCTGAGCCAGGTGTGCCTCATCACGCACTTCTACACGACCTTCACCGTGGGAAACCGCAATAGGCATTTGTGAACCCACCATCCCCTGCAGCAGCAGAGACGGGCTTTGCGTCACTTCGACCAGGTTGAAACGCGCTTCGAAGCGGTCAGAGTGGTTACGCACAAAGCGCGGCCACAGTTCGCTGCCCGGCACCAGTTCACGCAGGTTAGACATCATCTGACAGCCGTTGCACACGCCCAGCGCCAGGGTCTGCGGACGGTGGAAGAAGGTTTCGAACTCATCACGCACGCGGTTGTTAAAGAGAATCGATTTCGCCCAACCTTCGCCCGCACCCAGTACGTCACCGTAAGAGAAGCCACCGCAAGCCACCAGCGCCTGGAAATCTTCCAGACCGGTACGTCCTGCCAGCAAGTCACTCATGTGTACGTCGATAGCATCAAAGCCCGCACGGTAGAACGCTGCCGCCATCTCCACGTGGGAGTTAACGCCCTGCTCACGCAGCACCGCCACTTTCGGGCGCGCGCCGGTCGCAATATACGGTGCCGCGATATCTTCGTTGATATCGAAGGAGAGCTTCACATTCAGGCCAGGATCGGCATCGTTGGTTTTCGCCTGATGCTCTTCGTCAGCACATTCCGGGTTATCGCGCAGACGCTGCATCTGCCAGGTGGTTTCTGCCCACCAGACACGCAGGGTGGTACGGCTTTCGCTGAATACCACCTGACCGGCTGCTTCGATAACAAAACGGTCGCTCGCCGTTGCCTGACCCAGATAATGTACGCAGTCAGCCAGACCGTGCGCCGCCAGCAGCGCTTCAACCGCTGCGCGCTCTGCTGCACGAACCTGAATCACGCCGCCCAATTCTTCGTTAAACAGGGCTGCCAGATGATCGCTACCCAGAGCAGCGATATCGACATTCACGCCGCAGTGACCGGCAAACGCCATTTCGGCGAGGGTCACCAGCAGGCCGCCGTCGGAACGGTCATGCCAGGCCAGCAGTTTACCGTCAGCCACCAGCGCCTGCATGGCATTCCAGAAGCCTTTCAGCTGTTCAGCACTACGCACATCCGCGGTTTTGTCGCCCAGTTGACGATAAACCTGCGCCAACGCGGTGGCACCCAGTGCGTTGTGGCCTTTACCGAGATCGATCAACAGCAGGGCGTTGTCTTCGGTAGAGAGCTGCGGCGTTACGGTGCGACGCACATCTTCCACGCGGCCAAAGGCGGTGATCACCAGCGACAGCGGCGAGGTCATCTCGCGCTGCTCGTTACCTTCCTGCCAGCGGGTTTTCATCGACATGGAGTCTTTACCCACCGGAATGGTCAGGCCCAGCGCCGGGCAAAGCTCTTCACCGACCGCTTTCACCGCTTCATACAAGCCTGCATCTTCACCCGGGTGACCGGCTGCGGACATCCAGTTTGCCGAGAGCTTGATGCGGTTGAGTTCACCAATCTGCGTGGCCGCCATGTTGGTCAGGGACTCACCCACTGCCAGACGCGCGGATGCAGCGAAGTCCAGCAATGCCACCGGGGCACGTTCGCCGATGGACATCGCTTCGCCGTAGTAGCTGTCGAGACTCGCGGTGGTCACCGCACAGTTGGCAACAGGTACCTGCCACGGGCCAACCATCTGATCACGCGACACCATACCGGTCACGGTACGGTCACCGATGGTCACCAGGAAGGTTTTTTCCGCAACAGCAGGCAGATGCAGTACGCGTTTTACCGCGTCAGCAATGGAAATATCACGTGAATCGATGGCTTCCCCGGCCGCTTTTCGCGTCTGCACATCGCGGGTCATTTTCGGGGTTTTACCCAGCAGCACATCCAGCGGCAGATCGATCGGCTGGTTGTCGAAGTGGCTATCGCTCATCGTCAGGTGTTGTTCGGCGACGGCTTCACCAATCACCGCGTACGGTGCGCGTTCGCGGCGGCAAAGTTCATCAAACAGCGGCAACTGGTCAGCTGCAACGGACAGGACATAACGTTCCTGGGATTCGTTACACCAGATTTCCAGCGGGCTCATACCCGGTTCATCGCTGAGGATGTCACGCAGGTGGAATTTACCGCCGCGTCCACCATCGCTCACCAGCTCCGGCATGGCGTTCGACAGACCGCCCGCACCCACGTCATGGATAAACTGGATCGGGTTGGCATCACCCAACTGCCAGCAACGGTCAATCACTTCCTGGCAGCGACGTTCCATTTCCGGGTTGTCACGCTGAACGGAGGCAAAATCCAAATCCGCGTCAGACTGACCAGAGGCCATAGAGGAAGCGGCGCCACCGCCCAGACCGATGTTCATCGCCGGTCCACCCAGCACAATCAGTTTCGCGCCGACGGTGATTTCACCTTTCTGCACGTGGTCAGCGCGGATGTTACCAATGCCGCCTGCCAGCATGATCGGTTTGTGATAACCACGCAGCTCTTCGCCGTTGTGGCTGTTCACTTTCTCTTCGTATGTACGGAAGTAGCCGGTCAGCGCCGGACGGCCGAATTCGTTGTTAAACGCCGCGCCACCTAGTGGGCCATCGGTCATGATATCCAGCGCGGTGACGATACGCTCTGGCTTACCGAAATCCTCTTCCCACGGCTGTTCAAAGCCCGGGATACGCAGGTTAGAAACAGAGAAGCCCACCAGGCCCGCTTTCGGCTTCGCACCGCGACCAGTCGCGCCTTCATCACGGATTTCACCACCAGAGCCGGTTGCCGCACCCGGCCACGGGGAAATCGCCGTCGGGTGGTTGTGGGTTTCGACTTTCATCAGAATGTGCGCCGCTTCCTGGTGGAAGTCATAGCGGCCATTCTCATGGTCAGCGAAGAAACGCCCAACCTCAGAACCTTCCATCACCGCCGCGTTGTCTTTATACGCAGACAGCACGTAGTCCGGGGTTTTCTCAAAGGTGTTTTTGATCATCTTGAACAGCGATTTTGGCTGCTGTTCGCCGTCGATGACCCAGTCGGCGTTAAAAATTTTGTGGCGGCAATGTTCGGAGTTAGCCTGCGCGAACATGTACAGCTCGATATCGTTAGGGTTACGACCAAGACGGGTAAACGCATCCTGGAGGTAATCAATTTCGTCTTCCGCCAGCGCCAGACCCAGACGCACGTTCGCGTCGATCAGCGCCTGACGGCCTTCACCCAGAAGGTCCACACTCTGCACCGGCGCAGGCTGATGATGTTCAAACAGACGCGCGGCATCCGCTTCGGCGCTAAACACGGTTTCCATCATACGGTCATGCAATTCAGCCGCTACGCTTGCCCATTGCTCTTCGGTCAGCGTCGAGGCTTCAACGTAGTAAGCCACGCCGCGCTCAAGGCGATTGATTTTGCCAAGGTCGCAGTTGTGCGCGATATCCGTTGCTTTAGAAGACCAGGGGGAGATAGTGCCAGGGCGGGGCGTAACGAGAAGTAATTTTCCGGACGGGGTATGGCTGCTTAAGCTCGGACCATATTTCAGCAGGCGTTGCAGCCGCGTGAGCTCTTCCTCGTTCAGCCGAGCGTTCACGTCGGCAAAATGGACATACTCAGCGTAAATATTGCTCACCGGGAGCCGGGCTGCCTGAAAACGCGCCAGCAGTTTGTTGATACGAAATGCGGACAGTGCAGGCGAACCACGCAGAATTTCCATCATAAGTCTCTCGTCTTCGAAGCTTTAAGTGTGCATCAGGGGGAAAACGGGCGTCATTATAGAGAATCCTGAGCGGTGACGAAACCGTTTGCGTCGAAATAAAATCATGTATGCCATTTGGCAGCAAACCGTAGCGGTTTCGCTAATTAGTTGCCAACTGGCGTTTTGTTGCGCAAAATGCCGCTCAATCACCGATAAACATCCTTGTATTCATGGCGGCTATTTATTGAGGCATCGCACGGCGCAGAGAATTAACTAATTGAAAAAATTTAAGATTAATTATCTGCTTATCGGCATCGTCACCCTGCTGCTGGCAGCGGCCCTGTGGCCTTCTATCCCCTGGTTCAGCAAAGCCGATAACCGCGTTGCGGCCATTAAGGCGCGCGGCGAGCTACGCATAAGCACCATCGCCTCCCCGGTGACTTATGCCAGTGTAGACGATAAACCTTATGGGCTTGATTATGAGCTCGCCCAACAGTTCGCCAACTACCTTGGCGTCAAACTGAAAGTCACCGTACGCCAGAACATCAGCCAGATTTTTGACGATCTCGACCACGGCAATGCCGATATGCTGGCCGCCGGCCTGGTCTATAACAATGAGCGTCTCAAAAACTACCAACCCGGCCCGGTTTACTACTGGGTATCTCAGCAGCTGGTTTACCGCGTCGGCAGCTACCGGCCGCGCAGCCTGGCCACCGTCAATGACACCCAGCTCACCATCGCCCCGGGGCATGTGTCGATCAATGATTTGCGCGAGCTTAAAGAGAAGAAGTTCCCGGATTTGAGCTGGAAGGTTGACGATAAATCCGGCACCAACAACCTGCTTGCCGATGTGGTGGACGGCAAACTCAGCTATACGGTGGCGGATTCGGTCGCAGTGAGTCTGTTCCAGCGCGTCCATCCGGAACTTGCCGTTGCCCTGGATATCAGCGATGAGCAGCCGGTAACCTGGTTTAGCCGACGCGATGAAGACAATACTCTGTCGGCGGCGATGCTCGATTTCTTCAATAATATTAATGAAGACGGGACGCTGGCACGCCTGGAAGAGAAATACCTCGGCCATGGCGATGATTTTGACTACGTCGACACGCGTACCTTCTTACGCGCGGTGGACAGCGTTCTGCCCGATCTCCAGCCGCTGTTTACGAAATACGCGCAGGACATTGACTGGCGTCTGCTGGCGGCAATTTCGTACCAGGAATCCCACTGGGATACCCAGGCCACCTCGCCCACCGGCGTGCGCGGTCTGATGATGCTCACCCGCAATACCGCACAGAGTCTGGGACTGAGCGACCGTACCGATGCCGAACAAAGCATCAGCGGCGGCGCGCGTTATCTGCAAGACATGATGGATAAAGTGCCGGACAGCGTCCCGCACGAGGAGCGGATCTGGTTTGCGCTGGCAGCGTACAATATGGGCTATGCGCACATGCTGGATGCCCGGGCGCTCACGGTCAAAACAAAAGGCAACCCGGATAGCTGGGCGGACGTGAAGCAGCGCTTACCGCTACTGAGCCAGAAGCCTTATTACAGCAAACTCACTTACGGCTATGCGCGTGGGCATGAAGCTTATGCCTACGTAGAGAATATTCGTAAATACGAAATCAGCCTGGTGGGGTATTTGCTGGAAAAAGAGAAAGAGGCGGAGAAGAAAATACAGCTGGCGCAGGGGTATCCGGCGGTGGCGGCGGACGAATTTAATCGCGCACCGTACGGCATCATGCCCTTTAGTTCCTTTAATCCTGGTACTGTGTTCCCCCGCAATCCGCTGCTCGTGCCGGTTAAACTGGTGGTACAGGTGCCAGGCGCGACTAAATAAGCGGCTCCGGCCCTTTTTTCTGCGCTTTTTTCTCCAGCCGACGCTGACGGAAAAAGTCACTTAGCATCCCGGCGCACTCATCGCGCAACACCCCTTCGATAATCTCCACCCGATGGTTCATACCCGGATGGTGCAGCACGTCCATCAGCGAACCCGCCGCGCCGGTTTTCGCATCACGCGCACCGAATACAAGCTGCCCGATACGGCTATGCACCATGGCCCCGGCACACATCACGCATGGCTCCAGTGTAACGTACAAGGTGGTATCAATCAGACGGTAGTTTTGCAGCACCAAACCGCCCTGGCGCAGAGCCATGATCTCTGCGTGCGCGGTGGGATCGTGGCGGCCAATCGGACGGTTCCAGCCTTCACCAATAACCTCATTGTTATGGACCAGCACCGCGCCAACCGGCACTTCGCCTTCTTCCCACGCACGTTTTGCCAGGGCTAACGCATGGCGCATCCAGTAGTCGTGGTTGAGTTCAGGATTGGACAAAGGGGGATACTCCAGTTAACAAGCGGGGCGCATTATACACAGCCGTTATGTGTTGCACACGCTCATTCCAGTTGCTGGAGCTGTCCATGGGGCGTCACCCGCCAGCGATGCTTGCAAAAATAGAGCAGCGGGTTGTCCTGTTTGCTGTCGCTATAGCCGCTGTACAGGCGCAGCGGCGTACCAATCTTGCGCTCCAGCTGTGCGACTTTTTCATGGCCCAGGCAACGCAGTGTGAGTACCCACCCACCGTAGCGGCGTTCAATCTGGCTGGCGATAATGTTCACTCGCGGCAGCCAGGGGGTATCAAAATAGACCTGTTCCACCAGCGGCTGCGGCGAACCGGTGATCAGCCAGATATCCGCATCGGAGGCCAGAAGATAGTTAGTGAGGCGTTCCTGCACCACCGGAAATGCCGTGACCTGGCCGCGAAACCAGGTGGCAAATTTCTGTTCAAGCCGCTTAAGGTGGGCTTCACTGTGGCCAAAGGTGCATGCCCATAACAGCAGGCTCATCGGCCAGCGCGCGGCGCGCCCTTTCACTAATAGGGCAACGCCAATGACAGGTAATAAAGGCAGAACCAGCAAGGCATTCAGAGGATGATGGCGTAACACGTAGCGCAGGAATGTGCCGAACATATCCTGCTGATGTAAGGTGCCATCAAGATCAAAAAAGACAACGCGACGCTCGCTGGTAGCCAAATGTTACTCCTCGGGATCGGTAAAACCCAACAGCCAGGTAAACAGGAACCCGGCTATCACTGCTACCAAATAGCCTAACAGATAGAGCATCACTTTTCCGGTAACAATCGTTAACGCAAGCGGTAATCCGGAGATGCCGAAGGTGATAACCGTCGCCACTTTCCAGTAGCTGATCAGCGCTCCACCCACCGCACCGCCCAGACAGGCACCGAGAAACGGTTTGCCCAGCGGCAGGGTGACACCGAAAATCAGCGGCTCGCCAATCCCCAGCAATCCGACCGGTAACGCCCCCTTGATAACCTTCTTGAGGCGGGCATTGCGGGTTTTCATCAGCACCGCAATCGCCGCCCCCACCTGCCCGACGCCCGCCATAGCGAGGATCGGGAATAAGGCGTTATAGCCATGCGCCTGCACCAGTTCGACATGGATTGGCACCAGCCCTTGATGTAGCCCGGTAAGTACCAGTGGCAGGAACGCCCCCGCAAGGATTGCCCCCACCAGCAGGCCGCCACGATCGATAGCCCAGGACGCACCGTGCGCAATCCCCTCGGAAATCACGCCGCCCACCGGCTGCAGCACAATAATCGCCACTGTGCCCGCAATAAGCGTGGTGAGCAGCGGGTTAAGAATCAGCTCGATTGAGCCGGGCAGGATGTTGCGGAATTTTTTCTCAATCCAGCACATCAGCGCCACGACCAGTAAAACCGCGATAACCCCACCACGGCCGGGCTGCAACGCTTCGCCAAACAGGGTGATTTGCGCGAGCTGTGGGCTGGAGAGAATACCGGCCATCACCCCGCCCAGCGCCTGCGAACCGCCGAACACCTTCGCGGTATTCACCCCCACGAGGATATTCATAATGGCAAACACGGCGCTGCCAAAGATGCCCAGCAAACCGAGCATATTGGGGTATTGCGTCGCAAAATCGCCGACAATGTCCGGGCGTTTGAGGATATTGATGATGCCAGTTATCAGACCAGAGGCGATAAACGCCGGGATCAGCGTAATAAAGACGTTGGCCAGTTTGCGCAACGCATCGCTCATCGGGGCTTTGTATTTGGCCTTCGCCTCGGCCTTGTTACGCTCGACGTTATCCGCTGTAGCGTCCGCTCCGGTCATTTGCGCGCGCATCGCATCCACTACCTGTGCGGCCTTACCCGGCCCGACAATGAACTGGTGCTGCTGGCCCTGTTTGACGTAACCGCTAACCCCTGGCAGCTGTTTTGTTTCTGCCAGGTCGAGCTTTGCATCATCGAACAGTTCGACGCGCACACGGGTCATGCAGTTTTCAAGACGCTGAATATTGCCCTGCCCGCCAACCCCATTGAGGATGGCGCTGGCGAGCGCTGCTGTTTTGTCCATAAACGCCTCTTTAGTTTTCTAACGCCGCCCGTAAAAAACCCTGATGGACCGCCAGCTTTGCGCGTGCCGCAGGCGCATCAAGCCCGGTCAACACCATCAGAATGGCGGGTTTGACGTCGAAATCAGTCTGTTTCAACACGCTTTCTGCGATGTCACGCGTCACGCCAGTGGCTTCGATCAGCATGCGACAGGCACGGTCCACCAGTTTTATATTGGTCGCTTTCATATCGACCATCAGGTTTTGATACACCTTGCCAAATTTCACCATCGCTCCGGTGGAAATCATATTGAGCACCAGCTTCTGCGCCGTGCCAGATTTCAGACGCGTGGAGCCGGTGAGCGCTTCCGGGCCCACCACCGGTGAAATAGCGATATCCGCTTCCTGCGCAATCGGAGAATCCGGGTTACAGGAGACCGCCACGGTGGCGCAGCCCACGGACCTGGCGTATTTCAGGCCGCCGATAACATAGGGTGTGCGACCGGAAGCCGCCAGCCCGACGACCAGGTCTTCGGCTTTTAGCGACAGCGCTTTCAGATCGTCCTCACCAAGCTGGGCATTGTCTTCCGCCCCTTCAACGGCTTTAAGCAACGCCCCCGGTCCACCGGCAATCAGTCCAACCACCAGGCCATGCGGCACACCAAAGGTCGGCGGGCATTCAGAGGCATCCAGTACGCCAAGTCGCCCGCTGGTTCCCGCTCCCATGTAGATGATTCTGCCGCCCCCTTTCAGCGCCGTAGCCGCCGCATCCACCGCCTTTGCAACTTCCGGTAAGGTGGCTTTTACTGCCTCTGCGACCAGCGTATCCTGTTGGTTAAAACGGTTAACTAATTCGATGGTCGTTAATGCATCTAAATCCATGGTTTGTGGATTGCGTGTCTCGGAAACCAGTGCGCCAAGATTCATTTTTGCTCCTTAAGAATTTTTTATTCATAATAATAGCAAGATATGGAATATAAAATTCATTTACCTGCGTGAAATGCGTATTTGTAATTGTTGTCACATTTTGCCTCAGGAGACGTTATGAACTGTTTAATTAGCATTCGCCAGCGTTATGCCGGGTTTGCACAGAGCGATAAGAAGCTGGCGGATTTCTTGCTGGCCGAGCCCGATCGTGCGCGCCATTTAAGCTCACAGCAGCTGGCGCTGGAGGCAGGGGTTAGCCAGTCGAGCGTGGTTAAATTTGCCCAGAAGCTCGGATTCAAAGGCTTTCCGGCGCTGAAACTGGCGATCAGCGACGCACTGGCCAGTAGCCCGGATCCCCTGTCCATCACCGTGCATAACCACATTCTCGGAGATGACACGCTGCGCGTGGTCGGCGAAAAACTTATCAATGAAAATCTGAGCGCCATGCGCGCCACTCTGGACGTGAACAGCGAAGAGAAGCTGCGCCAGAGCGTGGAGATGCTGCGGGCGGCGCGACGTATTATTTTGACCGGCATTGGCGCATCTGGCCTGGTGGCGCGTAATTTTGGCTGGAAGCTGATGAAAATTGGCCTGAACGCCGTCGTCGAACAGGATATGCATGCCCTGCTGGCTACGGTGCAAGCCATGGATCAACAGGATCTGTTGCTACCGATCTCTTATTCTGGCGAGCGCCGGGAGATCAATATGGCAGCGGATGAAACGTTGCGCGCGGGAGGACGGATTCTGGCGATTACCGGTTTCACCCCCAACGCCCTGCAACAGCGTGCCAGCCACTGTCTGTATACCATCGCCGAAGAGCAGGCGACCCGCAGCGCGGCGATCTCGTCGACCAGCGCCCAAACGATGCTCACAGATCTGTTATTTATGGCACTGATTCAGCGCGATCTGGAACATGCACCGGATCGCATTCGCCATAGTGAAGAACTGGTGAAAAAACTGGTTTGAACAGGGAATGATCGTATAATGCCCGCCCTGTTTGTGTGAGGTTTCTGAGATTTTCCTGATGGCGCTGTTAATCACCAAAAAATGCATCAATTGCGATATGTGCGAGCCAGAATGCCCGAATGAGGCCATTTCGATGGGCGATAGCATCTATGAGATTAACAGCAATCGCTGCACGGAATGTATCGGACACTACGAAACACCGACCTGCCAGAAAGTGTGCCCGATCCCCAACACCATTTTGAAAGATCCGACACATGTCGAAAGCGAAGAGCAACTGTGGGATAAGTTTGTCCTGATGCATCACGCGGATAAGATCTAACTCTCGATAATCACCGTCGCGCAGGCATAGCGGCGCTCATCCGCCAGTGTGACGTGCATATGTGCCACCCCCAGTTTTTCTGCAAGGGCTAATGCTTCCCCCCACAGTCGCAGACAGGGTTTACCTAACTCGTCGTTAAATACTTCAAACTGGTTAAACGCGAGCCCATTGCAGATGCCCGTTCCGAACGCTTTTGCCGCCGCTTCTTTGACGGCAAAGCGTTTGGCGAGAAAACGCACCGGTTGTTGGTGCGTCTCCCAGATGGCCCATTCATTGTCGCTCAGAACGCGCTTTGCCAGACGATCGCCACTGCGGGCAATCACCGATTCGATACGTTCAATTTCGACGATATCAGTGCCAATGCCAAGGATAGCCATTACTTACGTGCTTCCACCATCAGGCGTTTCATTTCTGCAACCGCCTCTTTTAGTCCGCTCATCACCGCGCGACCAATAATGGCATGGCCAATGTTCAGCTCATGCATTTCCGGCAGACGTGCGATAGCCTGCACGTTGTGGTAGGTAAGGCCGTGGCCGGCGTTCACTTTCAGGCCGAGGCTTGCTGCATAGGTGGCCGCTTTGGCAATACGATCCAACTCTTTTGCCTGTTCCGCTTCGTTTTTCGCATCAGCGTAACAGCCGGTGTGAATTTCGATGTACGGCGCACCAACCTCGGCAGCCGCTTTGATTTGCTCAGCATCGGCATCAATAAAAAGCGATACCAGAATGCCGGCATCCGCCAGACGCTTGCAGGCATCACGCATTTTGTCACGCTGCCCGGCTATATCCAGACCGCCTTCGGTGGTCACTTCCTGGCGTTTTTCCGGTACCAGGCAGCAGAAATGCGGCTTCGTTTCTACCGCAATTCCCAGCATCTCTTCGGTCACGGCCATCTCGAGGTTCATGCGCGTGTCCAGGGTCTGGCGCAGTACGCGAACATCGCGGTCGGTGATATGACGACGGTCTTCGCGCAAATGCACGGTAATGCCGTCAGCACCGGCCTGTTCAGAGATAAATGCCGCCTGAACCGGGTCCGGATACGCCGTACCACGTGCGTTACGCAGGGTGGCGATATGGTCAATGTTGACGCCTAACAGTAATTCAGACATGACAATCCTCATTCATCATTATTCGTTTTTGTTGCTCGATTGGGCATAAACTGGCGAAACAGTTCCCGGCTCTTGAGCGGTTTGCCCCCAAGATACGGCTTTAACGCTATGCGGGTAAAGCGTTTCGCCGCTCTGAGCGTATCCATATCGGGAAATTCACGCTCGGCCAGCGCACGCAGATGGCGCCCGGTAAACGTGGTGTTATCCACTACCACGCTGGCAATAAACCCTTTCTCTTCGCGGTAACGGTAGGTCATGGTGTCATCAACAGGCTCACCGCTCCCCGAGCAGTGCAGAAAATCCACGCCATATCCGAGATGCCCCAGCAGCGCCAGCTCAAAGCGGCGCAACGCAGGCTCCGGCGTACCTGTCGCTCCGGCCAGTGCCTGAATACAATGGAGATAGTCGAAAAAGAGTTCAGAGAAGCGCGTTTCGTGTTCAAGCACGCGGGAAATGAGTTCGTTGATATACAAGCCGCTGTAAAGCGTAATACCACTGAGTGGAAGTGCCAGAGAGACGGCTTCGGCGCTGCGCAGCGTTTTGACTTCGCCGCGGCCACCAAAGCGCACCAGCAGGGGGGTAAAGGGCTGCAGCGCACCTTTCAGGTTGGAACGTTTTGAACGTGCGCCTTTAGCGACAAGGCGCACGCGACCCGATTCTTCCGTGAAGACATCCAGCATTAAGCTGGTTTCGCTCCAGGGGCGACTATGCAGAACGAATGCGCGCTGCCAGCCCTCCATCATACTCGTCGTCTTTCAAGCTGCAGGCGCGTTAGCTGTGCCCAGTCACTTACCGATGTAAGCTCCAGGGGATTCACGGTCTTGCCGCATGACTCGACCTCCGGTCTCGTTCCTTCGTAGCCAGCGCGAGCACTGTTCAAAACACGTTGTGTTTTGTCCTGCAACTCGAAATCCATAGAGTATCAACTCTTAAAGATCGTCAACGTAGCCGAGACTACGCAATGCACGCTCATCGTCGGCCCAGCCCGATTTCACTTTCACCCACAGCTCCAGGTGAACCGGGGCTTCGAACATGTCTTGCATGTCTTTACGCGCTTCGATACCGATGGTTTTAATTTTGGCCCCTTTGTTGCCAATCACCATCTTCTTCTGTCCTTCACGTTCAACGAGGATCAGCCCGTTGATGTCGTAACCGCCGCGTTCATTGGTAATGAAACGCTCGATTTCGACGGTGACGGAATACGGCAGCTCAGCCCCCAGAAAACGCATCAGTTTTTCACGAATGATCTCGGACGCCATAAAGCGCTGAGAGCGGTCGGTGATGTAATCTTCCGGGAAATGATGCTCCGCTTCTGGCAGATGCTTACGCACGATACCGGCAACGGTGTCGACGTTAAAACCGGTCTCCGCAGAGATCGGCACGATGTCGAGGAAATTCATCTGACTGCCGAGGAACTGCAGGTGCGGCAACAGATCCGCTTTTTCCTGTACGTTATCAACTTTGTTGATCGCCAGGATAACCGGCGCCTTACCGTCGCGCAGTTTATTCAGCACCATCTCGTCGTCCGGCGTCCAGCGGGTGCCTTCCACGACGAAAATAACCAGTTCTACGTCACCAATCGAGCTGCTCGCCGCTTTGTTCATCAGGCGGTTAATCGCACGCTTTTCTTCCATGTGCAGACCGGGGGTATCCACGTAGATGGCCTGATACGCCCCTTCGGTGTGAATGCCCACGATGCGGTGACGTGTGGTCTGCGCTTTGCGCGAGGTGATGGAAATCTTCTGCCCGAGCAGATTATTCAGCAGGGTCGATTTACCGACGTTGGGACGACCAACGATGGCGATAAATCCGCAATATGTCTTTTCAGTTTCAGTGCTCATTCCAGCTCCAGATTTTTCAGTGCCTGTTCGGCGGCAGCCTGCTCAGCCTTACGGCGGCTCGACCCTGTGCCAACCACCGGCTCTTTCAGGCCACTGACCTGGCAGTGGATAGTAAATTCTTGATCGTGCGCTTCACCGCGTACCTGCACCACCAAATAGGATGGTAGCGGTAAGTGACGACCTTGCAGAAACTCCTGCAAACGCGTTTTTGGATCTTTTTGTTTGTCACCCGGACTGATTTCATCCAGACGCGTTTGATACCAGTTGAGGATCAGTTGCTCAACAGTCTTAATGTCGCTGTCGAGGAACACCCCACCGATCAATGCTTCCACGGTATCAGCCAGAATAGACTCGCGACGGAATCCGCCGCTTTTCAGCTCACCCGGCCCTAAGCGCAGGCATTCGCCCAGATCAAACTCGCGCGCCAGTTCAGCCAGCGTATTCCCTCTTACCAGGGTGGCGCGCATCCGGCTCATATCGCCTTCATCCACACGGGGGAAACGGTGATATAGCGCATTGGCAATCACAAAACTTAAAATAGAGTCGCCTAAAAATTCGAGACGCTCGTTATGTTTGCTGCTGGCACTGCGATGAGTTAATGCCTGCTGCAACAGCTCCTGATGATGAAAAGTGTAGCCCAGCTTCCGCTGAAGCCGATTTATTACGATGGGGTTCATGCGATACCAATAGATGAATGCGTCAACAAAGCAGCACACGAAACCGACCTGAAAGTACATATCATCATTTAAGCGAGCGCTTTATGGGTGGCACGCATGATGAAAATGTAAGAACCAACGCGGTTTCGTGTGCTGTGGCGCCCAGAGGAGCCAGCCTCAAACTTCGGGGGAATATTCTATACGCAACGACAGGGGATGTCGTTAGTCTGAACGGATTTATCGCGGAAATAATTCGGGGTGCAGATATTCTGTCCGCACCCCGCTGAATTAATGAATGCCGCCAATGCGACTTAAGCGCACACCAGTTGGCCATTCACCTTCTTGTTTTTCGAAACTCATCCAGATAGCGGTAGCCCGACCGACCAGATTCGCTTCCGGCACAAAGCCCCAGTAGCGGCTGTCAGCACTGTTATCGCGGTTATCACCCATCATGAAGTAATGACCCGGTGGAACAATCCACGTTGCCAGCGCCTGACCCTGCTGCTTGTAGTAAATACCCAGTTGATCCTGAGCAATCGGCACCGTCAGAATACGGTGTGTCACGTCGCCCAGCGTCTCTTTACGCTCGCTCAGACGCACGCCGTCATCACGCGTTTCGTTTTTCGGCACCAGGAAGAAGCCACTGCTGGCTTCCCCGCCCGTACGGCGACCGAAAGTCTGTACGAAATCACTCGGTTCAACATTGCTATAAGTGATAGGCAGTGCGTTATCACAAGCCTGACCGGAACTGCATTTCGGCTGAACAGTAACCTGTTTCGCGACCGGATCGTAGCTCACTTTATCGCCCGGCAAACCCACGACGCGTTTAATGTAATCAAGACGCGGATCGTCCGGATATTTAAATACCGCAATGTCGCCCCGTTTTGGATGGCCGGTTTCGATCAGGGTTTTCTGGTAAATCGGATCTTTAATGCCGTAGGCGAACTTCTCAACCAGAATAAAATCACCAATCAACAGCGTTGGCATCATCGAACCTGACGGGATCTGGAAGGGTTCATAAATAAACGAACGAACCACCAGAACAATCGCCAGCACCGGGAAAACCGATGCGCCAGTTTCCAGCCAGCCCGGTTTCGGGCCGACTTTTTTCAGCGTGTTTTTATCGAGGGCATCACCTGTTGCGAGCTGAGCAACAGCCTGACGCTCACGGCGTTTGGGTGCAAAAATGAACTTATCCAGGCACCATAAAAATCCCGTCGCCAGGGTCGCAATGACCAGGATCAGGGCAAACATGTTCGCCATGCCAACTCCTTAAGGGTTATTTGCCGTCTTTACCGACATGCAGAATGGCGAGGAACGCTTCCTGTGGCAGTTCGACGTTGCCGACCTGCTTCATGCGTTTCTTACCGTCTTTCTGTTTCTGCAGCAGCTTTTTCTTACGGCTAACGTCACCGCCATAGCATTTTGCCAGAACGTTTTTACGCAGCTGTTTTACCGTTGAGCGGGCAATGATGTGGTTACCAATGGCCGCCTGAATGGCAATATCAAACTGCTGACGCGGGATCAGCTCTTTCATCTTCTCAACCAGTTCACGACCACGGTACGGCGCGTTGTCGTTGTGGGTGATCAGTGCCAGTGCATCGACACGATCGCCGTTGATCAGGACATCCACACGTACCATGTTGGAGGCCTGGAAGCGTTTGAAGTTGTAATCCAGTGACGCATAGCCACGGGAGGTAGACTTCAGACGGTCGAAGAAGTCGAGAACCACTTCCGCCATCGGGATTTCATAGGTCAGCGCCACCTGTTTACCGTGGTAAACCATGTTGGTCTGCACGCCACGTTTCTCGATACAGAGCGTAATCACGTTGCCCAGGAACTCCTGTGGCAGCAGCATGTGACACTCAGCAATCGGCTCACGCAGCTCATAAATATTGTTCAGCGGCGGCAGCTTAGACGGGCTGTCGACGTAGATCGTCTCTTTCGAGGTGGTTTCCACTTCGTAAACAACCGTCGGCGCGGTGGTGATCAGGTCGAGATCGTATTCACGCTCCAGACGCTCCTGAATGATCTCCATGTGCAGCAGACCCAGGAAGCCACAGCGGAAACCAAAGCCCAGCGCGGTGGAGCTTTCCGGTTCGTAGAACAGAGAAGCGTCGTTCAGGCTCAGCTTGCCGAGCGCATCGCGGAAGTTCTCATAGTCGTCAGAACTCACCGGGAACAGACCGGCATAAACCTGCGGCTTCACTTTTTTGAAGCCTGGCAGTGCTTTGTCGGCAGCGTTTCGTGCCAGCGTCAGGGTATCGCCCACCGGCGCACCCAGAATGTCTTTAATCGCACAAACCAGCCAGCCTACTTCGCCGCAGTTCAGTTCAGTGCGGTCAACCTGTTTCGGCGTGAAGATCCCCAGACGGTCAGCGTTGTAGACCTGCCCGGTGCTCATCACTTTAACTTTATCGCCTTTACGCAGCGTACCGTTTTTCACACGGATCAACGAGACAACGCCAAGGTAGTTATCGAACCAGGAGTCAATGATCAGTGCCTGCAGCGGCGCATCCGGGTGACCTTCTGGCGCCGGAATTTCGCGTACCAGACGTTCGAGCACATCAACAACGCCCACGCCGGTTTTCGCTGAGCAGCGTACGGCGTCCGTGGCGTCGATACCGACGATATCTTCAATTTCTTCCGCAACGCGTTCCGGATCGGCGGCGGGCAGGTCAATTTTGTTCAGAACCGGCACCACTTCCAGATCCATTTCCATAGCGGTATAGCAGTTTGCCAGGGTCTGCGCTTCTACGCCCTGACCCGCATCCACCACCAGCAATGCGCCTTCGCAGGCCGCCAGCGAACGGGAAACTTCGTAGGAGAAGTCAACGTGACCAGGAGTATCGATAAAGTTCAGTTGATAGGTTTCGCCATCGGATGATTTAAAGTCTAGCGTAACGCTTTGTGCCTTAATGGTAATACCGCGTTCACGTTCGAGATCCATAGAATCCAGAACCTGAGCTTCCATTTCACGATCGGACAAGCCGCCGCAAATTTGGATAATACGGTCAGACAGCGTCGACTTACCGTGGTCGATGTGAGCAATGATGGAGAAATTTCTTATATTCTTCATAAATATGAATTTATTAACTCGCTATGCGGATTGAATCTTCTTGATGGACACAGCGGTGGACATTCCACAGTAACTACCCCATCAACAACTGGCATGCATATTACACTGTGGCATTGAAATCGTCAGCAAACGATCTGCAGGTTAACATCTTCCGTTACATCACCGGGCGGCCGTCCCTCTCCGCCCCATTAATGAATAACGTTATGTACCTGGCTGTTCCGGCCAGACTATATCTGGCGCTTTTGATGGATCGATGCGGCTCACCAGAACACGGAATTTCTTCCACGCCACCAGCAACGCGGCATCCTCTTCTGTTGCCATATCAACATCAACAGCATCCTGCAACGGTGCGATTGCAGCCGCTGCCGCCTGGGTTAATTGCATCTTTTGAATAGCTGCGTCCGCGCGTTGCGTGTAGACATCCGGCAACGAGTCGCGGACCAGCACCTCACCGGGCATCAAATCATCTTCGGTCAGAATCACACGATACCCTGTGTCTGTCACAGCCCACAGCGCCGGGGTCGGTTCCGGATCCGGCACCTCAACATCAGGAGGGATTATCTTGTCACCCTCCTGCTCTGGTGCGAGTTCGGCATTCGCGGCGATGTTTGTTTCTTCTTCCATAGTTTTCTCCTTACCGTGCGTAGGAATACCCGGTGATATTGGCGTAGTATCCGCTCCCCGCTGTCGAAACGTTCGTGTAGTAATAAACATAGGGGTACGACGCCGACGACAGCTCTACATAAATATCCATATTAGCGCGGGCGATCGTAGCGCCCAGTCCTCCCGGTTTGGAGTACAGGAACACCGCTGAATCAGTTGAGGCGTTATAGGACTCAATAAGCGCCGTCTTACTGGTAACTGGTGGTAGGAATGTGTTGATCACAATAGATGATTCAGCGGTCGCCTTGCCACCCGCTAATACCTGGTTTCCGTTATACGCAGTCATATAACGGCATACACCATTGACGACCTCGGCAGCAAGACCACCGGAGGCGCCCACGCGAATACTCCCAAGATAGCGTCTGGTTGCGGCCCCTGTTTTTTGATGTGCGGGGTAGGAATACGCTACGGGTGCGGTCGCTACTACCTCTACGGCTGGCGTCGTCCCGTTCATGTACAGATACACATGCAGCCATGAGTTCGCTGTTCCGCTGAAACTCTGTGTAATTGCCGCCGTGACGCGAGCAATGCCGCCTGAGGGGATATACGCTGCACCAGGGCTGACAGTTACAGATGATGCGCTGACTGACAGGTCCAGTCCTGCAATGAACTCCGGGCCAATCTCTCCGGTAGCGAATACGTCCAGGTTTGTACGCGCTGCCGCTGCCGTTGTTGCTCCGGTCCCGCCGTTTGCCATTGGCACGACATCATGTTGCGTCCATACCTGCCGAACGATGATGGTGCGGGCGCCCGCCGTTCCGCTCAGCCGCAACTCATATTTCCGGTATCCCGATGCGGTTGCGGTGCTATACACAACATCAACGATGCGTGTGCCCGTGCCATCACCGCAACGCACATGAATATCCACGTTTAGCGTCGTGCTGTCCATTCCAGCCGGGACGTTGGTCATGTTAGCGCCGTTAACGTAAAACGACTCACCAATACTGAATGAATCGTTCTGCCAGTCCAGTGTTGAACGAGCCATAGCTGACTGGCCGTATCCGAGCACCCAGTACATGGATTTATCGTCCAGCACCTCACGCCAGGGTTGCCAGGCAGATGACCAGTACGTGCGAGTAAACCGCTGGTTGGCAATGTCTGAGTTTGACCCAAAAACGGTCCACTCCTGCATATAAACCCCAGAGGAACGCAAGCGCACGTTGATCAGTCCCCCTGGCACCGCAGACGTTCCCGGCACAGTCGGTAGTCCGGTTGTTGCAGATGTGGTGGGGTGCTCCCCCAGGTCAAATAACGTATCTACGTTGCCCACAAACGCTAGCGGCCGTGGCTGGCGTCCTATTTCGACCCATGCACTCCAGTTACTGAGCGCGGTCCCGCCGCCGTTCCAGAATCTGCTAAACTGGTTACCAGTCGCAGACAGCGCGATTTGCTGCGATCCTTGCCCATAGCCCTGCACAACCTCCACAGTGCCAGCGAATCCATCATAGGGCCAGCCGTTTGCGGCTGTACCACTAGAAACACGCAGCGTGCCGTACAGATCCGCTGTGGTATACGTGCTTATATCAGTTGAGCTACCGACAACCAGCGTACTACGCAGCGATTTAGTTGCCGTATTAGCCCAGTCCGTCCAGGGGCCGTCCGTGCCGTTCCACGCCGCAGATAACGATCTGACCCACTGGTTGCCCGTGTAATCGGTGTACACGTGTTGCCCCTGGAATCGTCCACCGTTATTGACTTTCAATGTGCCTTGCAGCGCACCTGCGGGGAACCCGTTAGCCGTGGTCAATCCGGTGCCTGTGGATTTAGACCATTCGCCCTCTGTTGTTGCCGGGTTCATTGTGTTCAGGTTCGCGTCAGCAGCAAGCTGGCCGCGATCAATCCATGCGGTATTAGCGATACCGGACAATTTCGCCCACGACGGGCCGGGAATTTGAACCCCCGTCGGTGTGCCGTTCGGCAGCGTGACTGTGATATCCCCGGAGCCAGAATAAAACGCCTGCCAGTTCGCGTTCTCCTGCAGTACACGGCGAACCGCCTCGGCGGTCTGTGCTGCCAGCGCTGCTGTAATGCGGTTCAGCGTCATCTGTGGCACAGCAACGTAAGCCGCGCCGGTGGTAGTCGGACCGGTGAATGCGTCGCTTAATGTCAGCGCTGTAGCACTGGTAACTGTGTCGACAAACAGCGTATAAAACACGCCGCCGATGGTGGTCGTGATAACGTCGCCAGGTTTTAAATCTGTGGTGAACGTCGTGCTGGTACCGCCGACGGCGGTTGACCCGCTTGTTAATTTAATTGTGCCTGCGGACATATTTTCATTTTCTCCAGACATAAAAAAACCCGCCGCAGCGGGTTGATGAAATTGAGTGAATTACGTGGTTTGCACAAACGCACCGGACCCACGAGCTACGATCACGCTTGGGGATGTAATCTGGCACGTACCGCCGGACGAGGCCCCGCCCGTAGTCGCCTGTATAGAACATGAAACCACGCGGCCAGTTAGCCGCGCGGACATCATTAGCGTGGCGTACACCCTCCCTTGCCCGGTCACTGTGGCCACACGATACGTTTTTGTCACGCCTCCTATCTTCATAACAACGTTGGCGGCGCCACCCTGGGAACCGGACCCGGTAGCCTCGCCAATACTGACCGTTGCCATCAGCACGACGTGTTTATCGCGTGATTTTGTCCCGGAATCTGTATATGTAAATGCCACCGTTTCGGAGGATGAAATTGCAGTGTCCGGGAAAACCTGACCATTTGCCACATCACCAATAAACGAATCGGCCTCAACAGTACCCCGCACCACAACGTTGTTAAATTCCGCTGACCCATCCTGCCTGACAATCCATCCAGACGAACCAGCAACGAAATTAGCAGACCACAGATTGCCACCAATTTTCGCGTTTGTGATTGCGGCATCCAGAATTTTGGCGGTCGTGATTGCCGCATCCTTGATTTTTGCTGTTGTGATTGAGGCGTTCTGAATAAATGCGTCATTCAGGAATACCTGGCCGCTAACAATCGCGAACGGTGAATACATGTTGCTGGTATTGCTACCAGACAGCATTACCAGTTCATCAGCGTTAAACGCGATTCGGGTTGTAACTGCGTCGCTTGAATCAGCGATAACCGCCATAGAAATCCCGGCGTTGTAATAGTTGCCGTTGTAGTTAACCCCCGCTTTGAGCGTGTAGATTGCGTTCGCTGTGGTCGCATCAGCATATGCCGTGAATTTCTGATTTATTGCCGCCTGCTGCTCACCAAACGTCGCCGTTGTCTGAGTCTGATACTCTGCCAGCGCATTATCTGTGTTTGCCTGTGCCTCGCTGATTTGGACAATGCTTGCGTTGACGTCAGTGATCGCGGCCTGCACCGTTGTTTTCAGCGTGGCCACCGCAGAATCAGTCGTCGCCTGCGCCGTTCTAACCGACAGAATCTCCGCTGCGTTATCGCCGAACTGGACCGCCACCAGCTCTTTGAACTCAGCAAATGACTGCTCAGCGTCAGCAATGAGGATTTGCGCGTTAGATATTTCGGCGCGGGCAACACCGAACTGCTGAAACGAAACGTTCGCGTTCTGGATATCTGTCAGCGTGCCCTGCAGTACCCCGGCAATGCTGAAATCAATTTTTTCAGTCAGTGCCTTGCCATCGTCAGCAGACAGGAATTCATCACGAATAGCATTGGTAATATCATCAAAATTGTCAGTCGGCTTACCTGACACCTCAATAAAGTCTGATACCCCAAAAGAGTTGCGCGTCCGGACGTACACATAGTAGGTATGGTCAAATTTAAGTTGCTGAATTGTCCACTGATACCCACGCCCCAGAAACTGAGCCTGGTTTTCAACATTTTGAAGTAAGGGGATCGGTGTTTCTCCCGCGTACCAGTATTCAAAGGTTGTGTCACTGGTCAGGGAAAACGAGGTTACCGGGATCAATGTCGCCTGGAATACACCCGGAACCCACTGAACCGAGCTCGGTGCAAATGGCGCACCAATAATCAGGTTGACTTGGGTTTCCGCTCCCTTCATTCCATTTTCGTTTCGCCCCCGGACGCCGAGAATGTAATCCCCGGCGTTCAACCCGTAGAACTCATAACGGAACTGGTCTGTTTCATACTGCGCAACGACAGCGCCACTTGCGCTATAAACGTACAGTTCGAACACCAGTTTTTTAGTTGTGGTGGCCGTTTCCCAGGTTGCAGTGACCTGGACGGTTTCACTGTTGGTATTGATGATGCGCAGGTTTTCAATATTCGGCACGCGATATCCATTCAGCGTGTCATTCGGAATTTCAAATACTGCCCCCTCGTCCACAATGGCCTGTTTGTTGGGGTCGTGCTGGGCTGCGCTGATGGTGTAAGCAGAGTTGTTATCTGCCTCCTCGATACTGAGAATGCGGAACAGACGTGTCGCAACACTGGTCGTGGAAATCGCAAATACAGTACCGTTTCGCACCCAGGCTGGAACTGTTTTCAGCGTGACAATTGAACCTGACACGTTCGCAATTTCATATTTCAAAAACTTGCCGTTACTGCTCATTAACGACATGTTGTCACCTGATTCTGCCAGGGTCGACACATCTGCATCTACAGTTATTTGAGCACCGTTGTGCGACACAATGCGCCCACCCAACCGTGTACCTGCGTGGTCATTGTCCATCACCTCAACCACATCACCGGGAGTAAATGCGATAGCATCACGCGCCATTTGGAAAGATACACGCTTTGTTTCGCGCTTAGCAGTCTCAAGCATCCATTTTCCAGCGCGGTACGCCTGCCCACGGGAAGTGCAGCCAAACGCTTCCAGCGTGGTTTCGTTGTAGCGAAAGCGGGCGATGAGGTCATCGTCACTAACGTACTCTTTGACTTGCTCCCAGCCGTTATTCGGATCCGTCCAGGACACCACGACCGCGTTATAGCGTTCGCTCTGTTTGGCTGAGCTGTATGAGAACTTCCCGTCAACAACGCTGGCATTCGTGATAACTGCAATGGGGTCCTGGGGGGCGTCGATAAGTATGGTCAGGCGCAGGCCATCCCATAAAGCGATCCCACGGAACATCCCGGCAATCTTGTCCAGAATGTCACGCGCACTCACCTGTTCAGTGATATACGCGTTCAGCGTCATGCGTGGCTCTTTACCGCCATAACCGTCATCTACCAGTTGATCGCAATACTGCGACAGGATATAGAGTGCGCCATCGTCAACATCAACATAACCTGCACTGCGTGCCAGACCGAAACGCGTGTTCTTTGCCAGTTCGCGAAATATCCAGGCAGGGTTGTTGGTCCAGGCCTGGGTAAAACCACCAGTCCAGAGTCCAGTGTATACGCGGGTTATAGGATTGTAATTGTCCGGAACTGAGACAATCAGCCCGCGAAGATGGTAAGTGCGTGAAGGTGTGTCCGTATACTGGTCGCGGTCAATCACTGCACCGCAAACTGCCGAGAACGGATAGTTGAGGTTATCGTCGGTGATTTCACTGTAACTGTTCCAGATCGTCCCGTTGGTAAGCAGGTCACTGGTGCTGTCCGGAGTAATACGGCGAACGCGAATATCGAAAGGCTTGATATCTGGTGCATCAATGACGTGAGCCTCCAGGTATTCCCCCGAAATTTTTCCTGCTATAGATACTGTTTTCTGGATAGTCCATGCCCCACCAGAGGTGCGCGTCTCAAGTACCATTACTACAGTTGTATTTTTTTGATTGCCTTTGGTGTCCTGCTGGACCAGCCCAGAAACCCCCACATTAAAACGGACCCGGGTAACGTCAACATCAGTGATCGCACGAACCAGTGGTGTATCAAACGTCACGTCATTGTTGACGATTTCCGTCGCTTCAATTGCGGAGAAACCGTTAATAGGACTCTGGAACTCTGAACCGGGACGCCAGGCTACGCTGACGCCATTGATATTTACCGTGCCGTTTGCATCAGTAACCGGGGTTTTGTTGAGCAGAAATGATGACAAATGGGACTGATCAACTGGTCCGTAAATTGGCCCCTCGCTGATGAGGTCGAGGACACGGTAGAACTGTTTGGATTTGAGGTTATCGTCGAGAAGTTTGGGAGTGCTGCCGCCACCGCCGCCTGAGGACATATTGTTGCCACCTTAGCTAATTGATTCAGTCCAGTCCTGGTTGTTTGATGTGTCGATACCCAGAGAAATAACGTTGCTGCCAACCAGCATTTCGCCGAGCAAAATTGGAACAGGCTGCCCCTGCCCGACCCGGTTCTCTGCGCTGGTGAAAGAGTTGTTTGTTAGCGTGTTACTTTCCGCAGCCTCAGCAGAAGTTTTGCTTTTCATGTTTCGGGACATGTAGACCGAGTAAGCGACAGAGGCCACCGTCACTGCTACAGCAATCCAGGCTGCAGCAACTGCGGTAATAGCGCCCTCCACCACCGGCACAAACAGAACCACCGCGCCATCGTCCAGATGACGATCCAGATGCCATTGCATAGCCGATGTCTCTACGTCTTCACCAGCAACCCTGATACGCAGCCTTGTACTGAGGAAGGCCTTTTTAAATTTCTGGTCCTGAGCCAGCAACAGACGCAATCCCTGCGCCGGGGTTTCAACGTTCAGCTCTATTTGGCGGTAATGTCGGCGTAAATGCCCCGCAAATTTAAAGACGAGCATTGCTCATGCCTCCAGATTGAGTGTGTCTGCCGGACGTAGGCCAAACGATATGGCTCCCGCCGGCTAAGATGTCCGGCGTGGTCGTGGTGAAGCACCATATTGCTTTCCAGCAAAATCATTGCGTGGCAAGGATCTGCGCCGGGGAATGGCTGGCGAAGGATGACGTCGCCGGGTTGCGCATCTCTGATACTCACCTCATAGAATCCATTGGTGACCATGTTTTTCAGATAGAGGTTTTCGCCATGCAGCCACCAGCCGTTGGTACGTTCGAAGTCCGGCAGTTCAATTCCGCAGAGGTGATAAGCATCGCGAAACAGCGTGTAGCAATCCATCTCGCCATGAACGAATCTGCGGCCGAGTAAATGCGGTACCGGACGAAACTTCCGTATCACGCCGTTGCAAACCAGCCACCACGGCAAACCGGTTAAAACCTGGGAGTGCCGATCAGCACCAGAGAGAACCGGAACATTCAGAGGATGAGAGTGGAAAACCGCCGTCACCTCGCCTTCATTCTCAGCTGCCAGCCAGTCGTCATCACTGATGCGAAAATGGAGGCCCGGTTCAGGATGCACGTTTCGGCAGCGGAACAGCCGATCACCATCGAGGATCAACCCGCACACCTCATCCTTCGACGAGGCCGCATACTGGAGTAACTCGATCATCAGGAAACCTTTTGAGAACCGGGGAAGCTGCTGATTGGCAGGACTGCCGGGCGAGGATAGCGCAGTCGGCAACCTGTTTTACGGTGCGAACACTTATCCAGTGCCAGGTTACTGGTTGGATTGTCTCGCTCATCGGCTACCGCCGGGCCGTTGTAATTGCAGCCGGTACCGCGGTATGCCCACTGGCACACGTCAGCCAGAATGGTGCGAGCCGGAACAATCGCGTTATCGCAGTCAATTGGCGTAGCCAGGCTGTAAGTGACCTGCTCGAAAGTTTCTTCGGTCATTTCCTCCACGACGTAGCGCGAAACAGCCTCCATAGTCGGATCAGCATCCGGGTTACCGTTTGGGAAATTCACAGCATCCAGGTGCTTGACCGGAACCTGCCGCCGGGTAATTACCACACCCAGCATGTCGTCAAAATCAGAGTTGATGCCGGTGATAAGCCCGGTTACGTTCGCCACTGCCATTGTGGGACGCGCATACGTGCCTTCGTTCTTGCTTTCGAAACCTTCAACGGCAATCGGGTAAGCCTGGTAAATATTGCCCTTCCAGATAACGTTGCCGTAGAAACCGTTTGTGCCTGAGTGGAACCGGAGAAGGTCACCGCCGTAAGGCTGCAGGTCGGCTTCAAAAAGGTCGATAAACGCGCCGACACCAGCATCAACGCTTTCGATAATTAGCTCAGGTGGAATGTCGCGCACGAATTTCTCCAATAAAAAAGGCCGCACGCGGCGGCCTGGAAAATAGGTGATCAAATATCAGGATGGGATATATCCAATAGCCTGGATATGGTGAAGATTCAGCCCGTCAGCGGTGGGACGCTGGCGCACTCTGGGAAGGAGGGATGGCTGATTACCTCCGTGAAGGAACTGCCATGTCGAAATATCACCTTAACAGCATCACTGACTTAAGAAATTTAATAAATACACCAGAAGGTTTAAGAACAAATATTAGCTTTGGGTTATCTACGCCTGCCGGGGAAGTTGTATTTGGATTTGACCCACATGGTTATGACATTAAAAATATGACCATTACACAACTTGAAGAATTGGCAATTAAAGTCTTTAAGGAGAGGGTAAACTCATAGCATCAAGTCTGGCCCTGATATCATCAATGGAAGATTGTTTACTAATATTGATATAGGAAATTTGTTCTGACAACGAGGTGAGCACATCCTTCAAGGTTGCCACCTCTTTCTCTAGACTTTCAACACGCTGTTCTAATGTCATAATTATCTCCTGCCTTTCGGCTTATCTCGGTACCTGCTCAAAGGTGGCCGTCAGTTCATACAACGGCCCGGTTTTTGTCATGCTCCAGGAGCGACAGACAAACAGCGCCTGCGTCCCCGTACTCGACGGCGTCCAGTAAAACGACTCGACGGCCATACGTGCTTTCAGAAATGCCTCGGCAGACCGCGCAGCGTTCGGCTTATTGCATTTACTGTCATCGACTCCCTTGAACGTCAGTGAGTATTTCGGCATCAGGGGGTTAATCCCCTTAACCTGTCGCTGTTCGTAGCCATCACCGAGTTTAACGACCGCTACGTTAGGCGTGCTCTCGATGGTGTAGGCCTTCTGAGGGGACCAGGTGAATGTTTCCGGCATTACTTACGTCTCCCCTGCAATAAACCGCCCGGACGAGTACTCTGGTCTATCATCATTTTCAACATGTCGCTGTTCCACGCCTTACGAAGCCGAGCTATTTCTTCGTCTCCGACACCGCCAGTAGTATTGATGACCAGGTTCATAACCGGATTGAATGAAGCTTCGCCACCACCGCCCTGCATATCCCGGTTGCTGATAACGCTCCCGTTATCGCCAGGAATCATGTATTGACTTCCATTACTGGCTTTAAAGATTTCAGGTTTGCCACCCTCGCCAACACGGTACATACTGTCAGCGTTAACGGGGCCGCCGTTATAACGAGCCCCGGCAATCGCCATCCCCTTTGCGGACAAAAGAGAACCGGCATATGCTGTTTGACCTACTGCCGCGGCACTGCCCATGGTTGCAATTGATGCGCTGACAGCAGCCGGTGCCCACGCCGCAGCCGCTGCCGTTGCCTGAGCCGTCGTAAAGGCGAGAGAGGCAGTTGCAGCGGCCTGACCCATCAACTGAGCCTTAACCCACTCAATCCCCATCTGCACCAGGCTGGTGATCACGCTGTTGAGTATCGTTGAGCCAATATTGGCGAATGCCTCCTGTAGGCTTTGCGTGCCATTGATAAGCCCGGTTAACGCACTCGACGCACCACTTTGCAATCCTTCCAGAGAAGACGCCAGCAGCTCGTTAGCCTCGCTTTGGTTGCGGTAGATTTCCCACTGTGCGGCTATGCGGGCTTGTTCATACTGCGTATCTGCCGCATTACGGAGTGCCAGCGCATTCTCATGCGCCAGTATACCCTGCTGCTCGAACTGCTGGATCATCGCCAGTTCTTGCGCGTGCTGGTTAGCCAGGCGCTGTACAGGGTCAACCTCTCCCGCCGCCGACTGCGCGGGCGTTACAGCCTGCTGCGCGCGGATTTTTGCAAGGTTGGTCTGATGTGTTGCCTCCAGGCGCTCAGCGGTCTCGTTGAATTGCTCAATGCTTATTTTCTTAGCACTGAGCGCAGTCATTAAGTCGTTCAGATCCTGCTTATAGCTGGCATTTTCGCGCGCTTCCGGCAAAAGCTTCTCGGCGGCGGCCTGGGCCTTAATCGCGTTGGCGGTGTCCCATTCAGCTGCCGCGTACTTCCTGATTTCAGCGACCTGTTCCGTTGTGGCACTTTTATTCAGTGATTGCTCAGCTTTTAGAATCGCCATTTCTCGAGAGAGGTCTTTCGTTGCCATTGAGGCGGTTTCAGCACGCTGCTTGTAGTCAGAAATTTTCTGAGCATTCGACTCCATTTGAGAAGCCGCGCTTTTGCCTTGCGATTCAGCCTCGGATGCCGCCTTTTTTCGCGCCTTTTCTGCCTTTTCCAGGTCAAAGTTTTCTCCAGCCAGACGCTTCGCAGCAGCGATCTGGTTTGGGTTACTTGTTACCTTCGCGGCCTCAATCCCTGCCTTGGTTACTGCCCGGAGCCGCTCATCTTGTATTTTTAACAGGCTGTTTTGCTCTTCCAGATTAAGGATGACTTTGTCGCCTGCCTGCGTCGGTGGCGAGATCTCCAGTGCGCGAGGGTTGAAGTTCTGCCCCGCCTGGTTAGCACGGTTAATCTCATTAGCGGTAGTGCCAAATGCTTTCGCAACAGCGCCCTGTACCTGCTCAAGAACAGTACCCTTTTCAATCAGCCGGTCATGAACCCCCATCGAAGTGAGCATGTTGTTGTTGAGGGTTGCTTGGGCGCTGTCACGTGTGCGAATCGTGGCATTCAGCTTATCTTCAAGGTTCGTTCGATCCCGTTGCTTCTGATTAATTTCATCAGTGAGTCGTGCGGCATTCTGGAGAAGACCATTGCCTTGCTCAGCAGTTGTTCCAAACTGCTTGCCTTTCGCAACGTAGTCATCTCGGCTTGCAATAAGAGACTTTATTTCGCTGTCCAGTGCAGATAATGCGTCTTGCTGCCCTTTAATTGCCACGTTAGCGTCAGCAATAGACCCGCGCAGCGAGGTGTTACTCATTGAAGTCATTGATGCATTAAGCTTATCCAACCCGTCAGCAAAAGCGATCGCCTCCTGCCTGGCTTGCTGAGACTTCTGCCAGAAATAGAAAATGGCCGAAGCCGCAAGCATCGCAGCACCAGCAGGTCCGCCAATTAAAGACAGCGCCCCACGAGCAAGACCAATACTGACGGATGCTGCCCTTGCGGCTGCCGCTGCGCGAGCCGACGCTGCTGCCTGAGCGTCTTCGGCCAACTTGTTCTGAATTGCGGCGGCAGTCGCCCGGGTCTTGGCTGCAACCAACGCATCCATGGCCAGCATCTCAGCAGCACTCCCTCTCGCGACATTATATTCAGCCTGAGCCAGCGCCAGCGCCGACAAGGAAGCCTCTTTGTCTGCAACAGATTTACGCATGGTTGCGTTAGCTGAGAATAACGCTGTTTGCGCCGACTGGGAATCGGCTAAGATTTGTTGCCGTGAAGCGGCAATCGTCTGCACCTTTGCCTTTGTGCTATCGTAAATGGCCCCAACATAACGAGCGCCAATGATGCCAGCGAACACCAGCGCAGCAGTCGTGCCGGCATCAATAACGCCTGCCATTTTGTCTGCGTTTTGGCTGAATTTCAGCATTCCATCGGCAGACGCGATCAAGCCGTTAGTGAACTGCTGGATAATGCCAGTTTCATTCTCGAACGCCACAAGTAACTGCGTGATGGCAGTTTTGATACGCACACTGGCGTCAACAAGGTTGTTTGACATCCCGGCAGCAGCAGCGGAGTTCGCCTCCAGTGACTGGCGCAGACCCTCCGTAAGTTGTTTCGCAGTTAACTGGCCAGCAGCGCCGAGTGCGCGAACTTCTGCGCCAGTCATCTTGCTGGCAGCAGCGATATCGTTAATTACGGACGGGATGGCGGTCGTCAGTGTTTCCCACTGATCAGCCGCCACTTTGCCGGTGTTAATTGATTTTGAGAAGGCGTCAATTGCCGCACCGGCGCGATCTGCGGAGGTGGCGTTCTTAACGAAGGCATAAGACATCGAGTCTTGCACATCAATAGCCTGGTTGGTCGTGTACTGCATGCTGCGCAGACTATCAGCGGTTCGGATGTAAAGTTCCTGGGCTTCCTGCAACGAGCGATAAGTTCCGTTAGCCGTCGTCAACAGACGCTGCTGCACCATCTGAAATTCGGCCTGGCTGGACGTTGCCATCTGTACCCGCTCGGCCATCTCCTGATACTTCTGAACCATCTCAGCCATTTCACGAAGCGCTGATGCGGCGATCACCCCTTTGATTGCCGATGTCAGTTTAGACAGGCCGGTATCGAGGGTGTCGGCGGCCTTAGTCGTCTTGTTAAAGCTGCGCTCCATGCTGTCTAATGCTTTATCGGCTTCTTGCTGACCTTGCAGTAGCGGCGCTACGTCAGCGCTTATTTCGTAGTAAATATCGCCAACATTGGTGGTCATCTAATTATCTCCAGGCAATAAAAAACCCCGCCGTAGCGAGGTTAGGATGTGCATATTGTTATTTAATATTGATGGCGTCTTTAATTTTGTCTGAATCAAACTGCAACGTAGACTTCCCTCTACCATAGGAGACCATGGCGTTTATGTCACCACTTCGAAAGATGGCATATTTTACCCCAGGACAAGAATTGTTGGTTATGCATTGATACGGAGTTATCCCAGCTAATTCATGATTTTTGATGCCGTCGTCTGTCGCAAGCGGTTCGCCCAGAAGTCTTTGGGCGTAACTAACCATGGATGGAAAGTAATCGCCACCAGTGTCATCAATCGCAGCACTAATTCCTATAATGACTCCATCCAATGCAGACACTGAATATTTAGCCGTGTCACCCATTTCATTTTTAGGTGCTTTGCTTAAATTGAGCATTAAATAATGATGCGATGAAGGTATAACATCCTCTTTAGCCACAAGATTTTTATCTCTTATCACTTGGAGTTGACCGCCCAATTCAACCCCAAAAATCTCTGTTTTTTTATCGCAGCCAACCAGTAATGAAATAAACAAGAACACCAATATTTTCTTCACATCCCTATCCCCATCGGTAAAAGTGATCACATCCTACCCAGGAATAGCACAAGCGCAATGACGGCGATGATTTGATGATATCAAACAAGCCTATTGCTCTTTGGCGAGACGCCGGGCTTTGCGCGCCATATAGTCGTCAGCAACGGCATCATATTCTTCCCGAGTGAATCCTTTTTGTTCAGGGTATTTAGCAGCGATGAGTAGCTGAAACTCGGTCATCGTTAACTGCTCCGCCTCTACCCGGCTCATGCCGAAATGGTTGCGTGCAGCGCTGATGTACTCGAACGCTTTAAATTCACTTGTGGTTTCATTGCTTTCGTGACGTTGCAACTTGCGCACGTTGGCTTTCCCAATAATGCCGTGAGCCATCAAGGACTGGGCCACGACAAGCAATTCGATCTCACCCATGGCGCCGCGCCGAAACTTAAATGCCCTCCCGGCTGTTCTGGCCGGTAGTAATTCTCCGATCAGTTGCGTCAAATCCTCATCAGAACACGACTGCATAACCGTCATCGCTGCCATGATGGCTTTCCTGCCTGAGGTTATCGTTTTAATGTGCTCAACGAGCCATGTCGGCACCAGGCCGTAGGCATTGATAGCGCGCCTTAATAATGGCGTTATCTCATCATGGTGGAGGTCGTGGAATACCTGAACAATCTCTCGCGGTTCCCCGATTCTGGTCATATTGATAAATGACGGTCTGAAAAAGTAATCCTGTCCATAGCAGGCAATAAGGCATTCGCCGATTTCTTTAATTGGGTTCATGAACACCTCGCAACTTGAATTATCTGGGGCACCCGTTGAGATGCCCCATGTAATGCAGGTTAAACAGTAACGGTAACCGCGAAGACAGCAGTGAATTCGCCGTCCGTAGTTTTCACCGTAATATTCGCGGTCCCGGCTGTTGCTCCAGATGGCGCATTAACTGTTACCGTATTGCCGCTGATAGTGGCTGTAGCACGAGCCGGAACGGATGAAGTTACCGTAAATGTTTTATCGGTCGCATCGGTTGGCGCAACATTAACTGCGAACGTGGTTGACGCACCAGCAGCTACTGATGCACTGGTGGGTGTTACGGTAACACCAGTGACTGGGATGTCATCGGCGACCAGTTGCACGTCGATCGTGTCGGAATCTGCCACCTTAAATTCTGTTGTCAGCGTTACGATATCATTGCTGCCACCATCAGAACTCAGTGCGGAAATGACCATATAACCAATAAAGCTAACCGGCCCGTAATCCATGAACACCCAGATGGTTGGCTGGCGACCGGCTTTCACCTCGTCGTTGTAATACTTAACGAAGTTACCGACACCAAACTGATCGAGTTTGTCGCGCTTACGCACCTCACCTTCAAACGAGATGGTGAAATCGCTGTTGGTTACGATATTTTCAACATAACCTTTGGTATCGTCAGCGTCGCTGGTAACCGTGTTCGGGCTGAAATCGAAACCTTTCGATGTACCCGCCATGAGCGGAAGACGTGCACTTTCAAGTGGGATAACGTCAGGGCAGCCCAACGCAACCTCCAGCACCACGGCGCGACCAAAGAGCTTACTGTTGTCAGTAGAGCAACCTTGCATATTCTTACCTCTTCATAGATAAAAAGGCCGCCAAATGGCAGCCTGTTGATGTTGCTTACTCCCCGTAGAGGCAAGCGAATTGGAGGCGGAAGACGATCCTTCCCTCATCGGTTAATACAGGAGGCGGAATACCGCCCATGTTTTCGATTTGTCCGACACAACTGTCTTTTATGGGATTTTCCTGAACGTAATCGACAATGGACTGAACCGCCTGAGCTGTAATAGTGCGCTTGTCTTGTGGACCAATGACATCAACAAGAACGTAATGCTCCGCGCCAAGGTCTTTACGTATTGGCGTGCCGCCATTGGGCCGAAATACAATAAATGAGTCAGTTGCCTTCTTCGTGTCTTCAAAGAAAAGCGTTTGAACAATACGCCCATTCGTAAGTCCGGCATCCACAAACAGGTTTTTCACCCGCTCATACATTGACGGTGTCATACCGATAGCTCCTTATGAACCACCGCATCAATCTGCTGACGCATGTCGTCGAAGCCCTTACGGAGAAACTCTTTCTCAGCTGTCGAACGACGAAATTTCTGTTTAACATTAGGATCATGAACAGACAAAGCGTAATTCGCTGAATAGCCGACACGGCCAGTAACCAAGACGCCTTTAATCATGATTTCCCGGAACTGGCTATTTATCAGCGTCGACGTGTCGATAGGAGTGTAGAGGGATGCCTGAGAACTACCGATAATCAGTGCTGACTGAATGGCCCGGGCAACTTTCCGCCCGGTTATGTCCTCAATCAGGCGATTCAGTTTTACCTTCGCCTGAGATATGCCGCGAACTTTACCGCCCATTACGCCCCCGTGATCAGCGCATAGTCATCCGCGATTCGCTCGAACGTGTCGGCGTATCTGATAACCTGCAAAATCTGGTCAGCACCAGCAATAAGAGGATCCGCTTCTGTCGATTCACCGATGAAAATAAAATCACCGGCTTCTGTCGCAGCATACTCAGTCCAGAAGGTGTTCTTCACCACCACTTCATTTCCGAGGTTGCCCAGTGATGCCGACACCCCGGCAATTTTTCGCGACAATCCACCCTGATAATCGCAATCGATGACCACTGGTGCGGAATAGCCCAGCGGATCACCAGATTCGCTTTTACCGAGGCTGCGCCAGATGGTGGCCTTCCCAGTGTAAGACCAGTTAGCCAATGATGACAATTTCACTCCCTCCATTTAACGATGACGGGCTTTTCCGCTGCAATCTTCCGGCAGAACAGGAACCATTCTCCGTCTTTGCGGATATACGCCGTTGTCTGCTTGCCGCTATTGGTCATCACCCACACGCGGGTGAATGGCTTCGGCAGGCTTTCGGTAACGGATGTCCAGACCATCAGCAGCCCCCGGCAACCATGAAAAATCCAACGCTGTTACCGGCGCTGATTGGCAACTCCCCGGTGCAGCCGCTGGTGTCGAGCCGGGCCAGCGAGTCACGCAACCAGGTTATGCCGTCCTCGCCATAATCAAACGAGCGTGACGCGCCAGACGGTGCGCCCTGTGATTTCAGGCGGCGCGCGCCGGAAGACGTTGCCATCAACGCGGCGGCGTACATCAGGATGAGTTTTGCGGTGCAGTCGTCATAACCTGCACCATCGAGGCACGGGGTGATTTTGTTCACCACACAGAGGATCGGCGTCAGCAAAGCGTCGGGAATGGTGTACCCCAACTCGGAGAGGAAGCCTTTCACATCGTCAGCCGTGATTGGGGTCGCCATTTATTTCGCCTTCTTCTGCAGTTCAGCCAGTTGCTTATTAGCCGCGTCCAGATCGGCCTGGAGGCTGGCATTACTGGTTGTTAACTCTGAAACCTTGGCTTTCTCTTCGTCCAGCGCCGCCTGTACAGATGCATTGCTTTCAGTGAGCGTAACCAACTGAGCATTAGCCGCGTCCAGATCGGCCTGGAGCTTTACCAGTTGACCCGGCGTCGCGACCTCAAATTCAGCATCACCAACCAGCACGGCTTTGCCGGACAGCCACAATGGCAACTCTGTACCTTCGTACGCCTCACCCTTTTTCAGTTCATGGCTGTCATGGGTGAGGATCCATTTTTGCGTTTTCTCGTTAGGCATAAGCCCTCCAGAAAGAGATGGGGCCGAAGCCCCATGCATTATGCTTTGGTCAACTGGACGTAACCGGCCTGGCCGTTGGCGTCGTGTTTGAACTGCGGCGCGGCGGCGGCCAGTACCGAGAAGACATAATCATCTTCCGGATTCTGGCGCGCTTTGGGACGCATAGTCATCGGCATGCCGTTCAGGATCTGAACCACGTCCGGACGTTTCACCACACCCAGCATTTCGTTCACCGGAACTTTGGACGCCGGGACCAGCGCCTGTACGCCCGGAATTTCCATGATGCGGGTGAAGATAGTTTTCGGATAATTAGCGACGTAATCCGTGGTGGTGGTGTAGAACCAGTCGGAATAGTTCAGGTAGATGGTCACTGGTGCGTAATAGTTCTTGGCCTGCAACAGCTTAATCAGACTGGTAATTGCGCCAACCCATTGCGCGCCAGTGGCTGCGGCGAGATCAAGCCCGTGCGTGCCAGTCGCACGGTATGGAGCATTACGCAGACCATAGATGGTCGCCCCGCCGACGTTGATATTCGCGTCACCATTCAGCACCATATCTTCCAGCTTCTCAGCCACTTTGCGCTGATGGTTGGAGATTGCGTCGCTGTCCAGCGAGTAGCCTTCGGTTTGCGCTGCCAGCATCTGGCGCCAGCCGAACGACAGTTCACTGTCGATGATCGGCAGCGGCGTGCCTTCGTAATCCATGATGGGCTGGTCAGTCTTGGCTTTACCGCGACCATCAAGACTGATGTTCACGTCGCCGGAGTCAGACAGGGTCATGAAGTAATGGACAATCTTGCCCAGCGCCATCGGGCGAGATACGGACGCCGCCAGGTCGTTAAATACCGACAGCACATCTCGCTGTACGGTAATGGCCGAGCGGTCCCACTCACCCCAGACGTCTTTCGGCAGCACGGATGCGTTACCGACCAGGGCATCATGAGCAATGAACTGTCCGTTGGCATCGTTGACTGCGAAACCATGCTGAGCAGCCATGCTGCGTTGCATCATGTCCCAGCGGCGACGCGCATTGAGGATCAGCTTTTGCTGATCGAGGGTAAACTTAAGCATTCTGCTTTTTCCTTATGCTTTGGCGTACGGAGTGGAGAGGATCACCACGTCGGCGAAACCTTCCGCCGCCAGAGTGCGCCCTGCTTTTTCGTCGAACGTGGCGACGACCTGATTGCCGGTTGCGGCGGCTTTGAACACACCACCCGCGCCAACAGTAAGCTCCTGGCCCACCGTGTAGGCAGCCGCTGCCAGGCGCACGTTGTACTCCTGCTCACCTTCCACGCGATAAGCAACGCCGGTTTCGTTGATCGCATAGGCGGTGGTGATTGCCTGACCGATGAATCGACGATTGCCCAGGATGAGCCAGCGCCCGGTGGTATCGGTCGCCACGGCCAGTTTGCCGGAGGCAACTTTGACGGCCACACCCGGGTTGAGTGCGGCCGCTACAGGCAGGTTGATGGTTTCCGGTTCACGCTCGACCGGGCCGCGATAGATGACATTCGCCATTATTTATTCTCCTGATCCATGCCAGCGTTGAGGTCGTAGTCTTTCCACTGGTCGACATCAGCGGCGTTCTGCTGCTGGAATTGACCGTGAAGACCGTGGCTGGTCTGGCATTGCGCATACATGTCGTTCAGCGCGTCGCCTGCCAGTGAGTTGATAGCCGCTTCGGTCATGAACGGGAACTTGACCTTAACTGCCTGGCGCTTGTCGGTCAGGTCCTTCTCAGCATTGGCCTGCAACTGAATTTCCAGTGCGCCGATCTTGTCCGTCAGCGGCTTAATGGCTGCGTTCACGGCGGAGGTAATGGCTTCCGCATTGACCTGCGAACCGCCAGCAGGGTCACCACCGTCCTCTTTCTTCTTCATCTGCTGGTTATAGGCATCCCAGACCTGAACGTCGGTCAGCCCCTCGGCTTTAACGCCAGCGGCATTGAGCGCGGCGATCATCTTGTCTTTCATCGGGTTTGTTTCTCCGTTGGTTTTGACTTCGTACTCAGTGGGTTTGCGCACGACTTCGACAGGGTCACCAACAAGCGTCACGACCTTGTCAGTGATGAGGTACTTCTGGTCGAAGAGTTTCGGCTTGCTGTTATCGCCGTCTTCTTCGTAAACGAAATGGTCAGGCCAGACGCTAATGACATAGCGCCACTTCTTGTCGTTCTGCTTAATGGACATGCGCAGCGCCTGATAGATGTCGTCGAACGACATTTCAGATGCGTTGCTGATGAAGAATTTCACCTTGTTCCACCAGCCATCCTTCATGCTGTTGGCTGCGTCAATGAGGCTCGTCGACTCAACGTCCGCCTCCTGCCCATCAGCGTTAACGAACATGCCTACGCCCTCTTCTGGCGTACCGGCTCCAGGCTCGTCCAGCAGGATGGCGATGTGGTCGAACTGGATGTTGTGAGCGACCCAGGAATGTTTCTTCCCCTTCGACTCGCCAGCCTTTTGCTCTTTGTTGAGCAGCAACCCGGTCGATACATGGATTGGGTCAGCGTTGTTACCGCTGATCATGTCGTCCAGGCGTTGAATCAGGCGTTTTCCGTCAGGCTTGGCGTCCGCAACCGTCTTATTGACGTAAACGTCCATCACCACCTTGTCGCTGGCTTTACTGACGTTCTGAGCCCATGCCCCGGCGTAGTAATCGTTGACCGCCTGCGGGTCGTTAGCACTGACGTATTTTCCGTTCACCATCGGATGGCCGAGCGGCATCAGCTTGCGCTCCATCGTCTGGTAGCTGTTGTTAATCTCCTCCGCCGGGTACAGGCCACCATTCATCACGATGTCATCGACGATCGGAACCGCACCACGAATGACGTAGTGTTCCTGACCGTTGATGGTAGTCGTGGAGATATTGGAGGCGTTGATGGCGAGGGATTTAACGTGGATGCTGGATAGCTTCACGTTGCGTCCTCAGTTGTTAGGCTGCTTTAGGCCATTGTTTTCGTTCGGCTGCCAGCTTATCCGCCAGCCCTTCGTTGAAAATACTGCCGTCCTCGTTGAGCAGGGCCGGTATCTGGCTGCAATAGCAGTTGTACCGATTGCCGCCTTCCGCATAGAACGCTTTGACTTGCTCAGTGGTGTACACCTCGCCGTGCCTGCTGGCATGCCAGGGGCGCGTCGTGGGCTTGAGTGCAGACAGCCACAGCAGCCCGGTATTCAGCCCCAGGCGGTCAGCGGCCCAGTCCGTCTCGTTCCATTGCGCCTGGCGCAGCGCACCAACCTGCTCGGTCTGCGCTATCGTCTTAGCGCGCGTCATTGAGACATCGAGGCGCTTGCTGATTACCTTTGCTGTCTCGCGAGGGTTGACGCCACGACCAATGGCATCGGCTATGACGTTAGCGAGGTCGCCGCGCGCCCGGTCAGCCTCCAGCTTCCAGTCGCTGTACGTGCTGATATAGGCACTGGCGATCTGGTTCTGGTAGGCCGGGCTGGATAGCAGTTGCTGCAACGTCGTCTGGCTGGCGTAAACCTGCGACTGCTGGGACAGGTTGTTGAACGCTTCGAATGTGCCGCGCTGGAACTCAGCCGATACATAATCAAGCGCCCAGAGATTTTGCTCTCCCCCTGCCAGCAGGTGGTCATCCAGTATCGTCTGAACCACCTGCAGCAAGTCACGCAACTGCTGCGCCGACATGTCGTAGATGTACGTGCCGGCATTGACCCGATAGAGCGTCTGGCTCTCGCCGTTAACGTGGCAAAGGAAATGCCAGTCGTGGCTATTCACCGATGACTCACGCCCAAGCAGCCGCTCATCCAGCGCCTTTTTCAGCGCAACCTTAATGGCGTAATACCTGTCCTCAATATCCCTGGCCATCTTGTTGACTGACCTGCCGGACATCGTCGGATCAGTTTTAGACCTTGGTATCACCGGGCTTTTCGGCTTCCGACTTATCATCGTCGGCGAGAGGATCGTTGCGACTTGCTGTAGGTTCGTTGTCATCAATGTCATCCAGTGATGGGTCTGGCTGCAACTCGCCCTGAGCGCGCACCTCGTTTCCGCTAATGGCAGAGCGGCCAAACGCATTCGTCGTTTTAACGGCGACGTCAGCCATCTTGTCCATGTTGGCAATCTTCTCTGCCTGACTCGGTGCCAGCAAATCAGACCATCCGACGGTAATCTCTTCCCCCTTCGCTGGAGGGATGATTCCGAATGTCCAGAAGCGGGTAACGATTTCGGTGATCACATCGGTAAGGAAGCCGTTACGACGAGACATGCGCGTCTTGGCCCAGTCCTTTGCGTCTTCGGTGCTGGCTCGCTCCCCGGTCTGCATGCCCACGAGCACTTTCACCGGGATAGGAACAGTGGCGCACCATTCGTTAAGCGCCGTCCGCCACGTTGGTTCGGGGTCAGCAGCCTGTACGGAAAGCACCTCGGCGGTACCAGCCTGCATGAAGCTGGCGCTGTCCGTGCTGTCATTGAGTCGGCGAACCTGCGTATCCAGCGCATCGGCCAGATTGCCCTCGGTGGTGCCAAGCGCTTTAGCCAGGGCAGCAAAGTTCGTTTTCTCGCTAAAGTTGTAGTTAAGTTGGCGACTGGCGTTTTTGAGGAAGCCCTCAGAAGCCCCGCCACTCACTTTCTCGATGTCCTGCAACTTATTGAAGCCAGCCTCCAGCATCGACCGCCCGGAAGTCATGGAGCCATCATCAGATCCTTCCGCCAGAATGATTACGCGGTCGGGATGAACGTTAACGATTCGGCCTGGCCGCGCATCCTGACTATTCCCCACTGACAACTCGACGAAGGAATACATCTTCACATCGCCAAACGTTTCGCTTTCCGGGTCGCTGTCCCACTCAATCGGCTCTAACTGCGCCTCCCACACCGGGATGAGTTTAACCAACGCTTTCTCAGCCAGGCGGCCCACAACGGCGGTATCGACCGGCTCGCGCCATGGCTTGCTGTCTTTTACCTGAATCAGGAGCGCTGAATATCGACCAACCAGATTGCGCCTGTCAGCGCCTTTAATCTGCTTCCAGCAGCGCTTGAGCAGTTTGTTGGCCTGCTTATCCCACGCAGTCAGCGTTGTGGCGTCTTTGGTCTTGTCGCCCTCGTACACCTCCGGGAAGTCTTCCCAGCACCCATCGACCATGCGACTGACTGACGCATCGGCGATCGCGTTGCGCGTGTAGGCACGGTAAAAGTCATCGAATGACAGGTGTAGCGGGTAGCCGAACTCCTGATAGAGGCGCTGGCGCTTCGTGTTGCTAGTCCCATTGAACAACGACGACAGGTAGTTCCGGCGTTCTTTCTCGGCGCTGGCGTTACTGGCGCGCTGCTGTTTCATTTCGCTTTCGGTCACGATGTCCTCCGTCAGCGCGAGCGCACCAACATGCCTGTAATTTTTTGTGGTGAATGCAGTACGCGGTAACGCGTTGCATCCCAGTCGTGGTCTTCCTGCTGGGTGTCGACGTCGTCAAGGTTTTTGTCGTCGCGAACAAGCACCGGAATGCGGCTTATCCATCCGCGACAGTATTCGAAGACATAGAAAGCAGGCTTCTCAGGCATTCCTGATTCCAGATTTTTGCCCTCTACGACAGCCTCAAGCATGTCAGCGAACAACGATGCGCCATTTATGCGTGAGCCAGGCTTTTTATTTGATGGGATCCATTCGACGCCCTGCTTCTCCATCTTTTGGGCAATGGAAAGCTCGTCATCGCCGGTGTTGTAAATCGCCCCATCAGCCGGGCCTTTTGATACCTCACCGCAGATGCCTGGCATGATATGCAGTTGGCCCTGCGTTTTGCCGTCGAGTTGAATTTCCTCTGGCTCGTCTGCATCGTCGCCCACCAGCCGCTTATCAACCCACGCAACGCCCTTAGCGACGTTAGTCGAGGACATGTTCAGGCCTTTGTTAAGCTCTTCCGGTGGGCAGCCGTACCACTCGCCAATCAAGATTAGCGACCCGGCAGGCGGACAGAACTCACGACCGTCCGACAACTCAGCAGCTGTGCCATCAGATTGCGCCCACCAGAGGTTGGAGAACGGCTTCGATTCGCCCCAGTCGTGAGAGCGGTCAACCGTCCAGCTATCCGGGATGCGGAACGGCTTGATGACGTGAACACGGGCATCCCAAAGGTGGTCAAATCGCCCACCGCTGGTAACGTCCCAGGAGCCCTCTACCCATGCCGCCCTGCGATTTGGGTCTTTAATAGCCATCAGCGTCGCGATGTACTGCGGATCCAGATATGGGTTTTCTTTGAACGAACCGTGGATGGCCACGCGTGTAAGCGTCACGTCCTCTTCACGCTCAGTCTGCGGGTTAAACACCTTTTGCGTTTCGCGAATGATGGTGCCGCGCGGCGCAGGTTCAATGAAGCGTTTCTTCACCCAGGTATGGCCGATGCCGAACGGGTTTGTCGTGCTGAATGTCTCCAGGGGAATTGGCTTCAACAGACTGCCGCCCGCCAGCGGGTAGTTTTCTGGTCGGAACGAAGAGCGCCGGCAGGAGAACATCATTTCGTAGAACTCTGGTGACTGCTGCTTCGTCAGCTCGTTGAATCCAATAAACGGGAACTCCTGGCCGTGATAATCCCAGTAGTCGCTTTCCTCTTTACCGAAACGGAAGAGTAACTCTTCGCCAGTAGGCCAGACCCATCGCAGTTCACTGGCCGAAGCCAGATAGCGTGCCCCGTCGTTGAACAGACGATACATACGCTTTGACTGGGTGATGATGTCGGTGAGGTTTTTATACTCGGTATCGAAAATCACGCCACGCCAGAACGAGCCATAACCCAGGCCAACCAGGCGACGAAAGCGCGCCAGTTGAGCGGCAGTTTTACCCGGTCCGCGCGTTCCCTCGTAAAGTATTTCGTTACACGGGCAACTCAGGGAGAGCGATTGCGATCCCGGCAAAGGTTTCCAGACGGCTTTGTAATTCATCCACCCAATACCTCACCCTGCTGTTTCTGCGCCGCTTTTTCCCAGTCGTCTACGTTATCGCAGGACGGGACCGGCATAACGTTATGGGTGGCAACAACGCTTTGTTCAACCTTATGTTTGTTGGTGTAGACATCCCCAACCTCTTTAGCCGCCTGCTCCAGCAACTGCGCCGTCATGCCCATGTTTTTCATGTTTTCGGCGGTCGTGGACATTCGTTGCAGGACGCGCAGGCGATAGGCCTTATTGGCGATCGGGATATCGGAAATTTCATTGAGGAAGCGGTCGCGGGTCGCGTTGAACATGTCGACCCACTTTTTCGCCAGTGTCTTGCCGCTGACCTTCGTTGGGTCATGAGATTCAGCCTGCTGGCGGGTTATTTTGATACCAAATTCTTTTTGGACAGCCTCCACCACCTGCGAAGGGGTATCAAAGCATGCAAGCATTTGAATGATGAAGGCTTTCACATCTGATTTTAGTGCAGCCATGCCTCACCATCCGTCTAATACAGTCCAATATTTAAGCCAGTCGCAGCATGCACGTCCCGCATGCCCTGGCGATATCGATGTGAGCTACCTCTGCGGGTTGATTTGCTGCGTCCACCAGTTCCTGCACATCGCGGCTCGCGCCATAGCGGCGAACCACGCCAACGAATTCTTCGACGTCATGGCCGCGCAGTGTTAGAACCGGCTGCCCGGTTTCGCGATTGAATTTCGGCGCGCCAAAATCATCTGTAGCCTGGGCAATATGGTAAAGCTCGTGCTCCAGCAGCGCGCAAAATTCGAGGTCATTGCATTGAGCGCAGTAATCGGCAGCCAGCGTGATGATGAACTTCGGGATTCGCCCAAACCATTCATACATCTGCTGCTCCATGCGGGCCTTCTGCCATCCTCCAGCACGCAGCATTACCTGTTCGGCCTGACCAAGCACAACTCGCCCTTTCTTCGCGAACGAGTCTGACGCCCACATAAAGCACAGGTCAGCATCAATCAGATGGGAATGGTCGGGGTTATGCAGATCACCAAAATCCAGCAAGATGTGTTCCGTCACCCATTCGAAAACTCCATCGGCTGGAATGAGCGCGGTATACGGTTTAGGTGCCTGGGGATTCAGGAAAAATAGTGGTGGATGGGGTCTGTTCTGAGTCATGTTTCCCGCTTGGCTTTCATTTCATCTGCTAGTCTATATATGTCTTTAATACAGGAGGTTAGCATGTCTGATTCTGAGAGAATTAAAGCGCTTGAAGATATGGTGTTCCGCTTAAAAATTGAAACATGGGTCTTAAGAAGTCTTATGGCCCAGCAGATTAAACTTAACAATATCACTTACAAAGACAAATATGACGAGGTCATCATTCAGATGGCAAAAGATTAGGAACTGAAAGGGCTGGATAATATTGAAAATAGGGAAGTCCATGACACTCTTAGAAGTTATTTAAAGCAATCTGAGCAAACGGACTGATTTCTGATGCCGCTTAACGGCGGCATTATCACAGCGCAGCCCCTTACTGCGTGCCGGATGCTCAGTGATGAGCGCCAGCGGTGAGATGAGAGAACCAGCTTCACGCCAGTTCGGCTTCTCCGGTGGTCGCCAGAGCCATAGCGACAGGAGAATGAAGATTATCAGCATATTCACCTCAAGCATTGCTCGCGCACATACGCTTGCAAGCCCGTCAGTCGTTTGGTGACTGTTTCGATTCGCTCTCTGAGGGTGAAATAATCCCGTTCAGCGGTGTCAGTATGGAGCGCGAATCTTGCTGGGCTAGATATCTACGTAGATTGCCTGGCGGATGGTTATTTTTAAAGGAGTTTGTTGGCGGCAGCCACAATCTCTTCCGGAGAGATATCTCTGTCTGAGGCTACATAAATCTCTGTATGGTCACCAGTAATAGAATGGATTCCGGCAAGCATAATCTTGAGATGAATTTCTTCACCGTTCGGGTAGTTTCTCTTAATAGAGGTTACACCTTTGATAGTCTCTACCACTTCCACCGACTGCGCATTGAAGAATACTAAGACCTTTTTCATTACCTTACCTGCAACAGCACTGCATGGATGAATGTGATTACTCTCTGGCGCATCCGTACAAATTATTCAGCGTAGGAGAGCAATAACACAATCTTTAGAAAAGGCCACGCCAACTCGAACGTGGCCTTTAGTAGTTGTTATCCGGGCCAGATGCCCTCACCCCTGGAGCCACCCAGAAGGAAATGAGAAGTCTCGCCAGGATAACAGACCCTGCAATCTGGTGTTGGCATTGCTTACAGAGTCATTGCTGAGACTAGGGCATTAATAGGAATAATCAAATAATATATTTCTCATTAATTGGGAAAACTTATTAAAAGATTGATTTTATTACCTTTATCAAAAAAATAATTTATAAATCAATTATTTATTGACTTTACCTATATCTTGTTGAATCACTGAATAATCACATACATTCAAAATCAATCAGTTAGTTGTCGAATGTCGCCTCTTTTGTTCGATATCGCGAATTCCCGCGAAATTGTTGTTGCCCTGTTCTATGGTTGCCAGCAGTGGTTCAATCCATAAAACAGCCTGGCAATACGTCAACCCGCTGGCGGCAGTGGCGTCACCATCGGCTGAGTGAGTGACGGCGGTATCGGTGTGCATTGCCCCGGCACGTAAACGGTTCGCGTATTCGAGCAGCCCACCAGCGACAACAGCAGGAACAGGCAGATCACAAGTCTTTTCACTTCGTAATATCTCCCGATATTTGATTACCGTTTTTTCACTATCACCGGCTGCAATCGCATTTGCCCGTGCAGCTGTCTGGGCGGTTTGATTGAATCGGTTAATATTGAATGCCTGGGTTGCGATGACCTGTCCCTGCAATGCGTTGTCGGATTCCAGCACGCGCTTATCGCTTTCGGCGGTGCGCAGGTCAGATTTGGCGAACGCCAGCAATACGGCCAGAACGGCAATAATCACCACCGCCACCAGGGCGCTGATCAAAGTCGTGCGGCTCACTGGTCTATCCCCCAGCACGCCAGCGCACTTTCCTGATCCCGGCGCTCGACCTGCCCGTAACAGCCATCCTTCTGGCCTTTCGTCAGGCGGCAATCACGTCCACCGTCTTTAATCCACCAGCGGATTGCCTCGCATGCGCCTTTACGGTCGCCAGCATTCAGGCGGGAATAAAACGTAGACGGGAGACATTTCCCTGGGCCGATGTTGTACGGGCAAAACGAGGCAATCCCGGCTTTCTGCGGTTCAGTGAGGGGCACTTTGATGTTTCTGTCCACCCACGCCAGCGCCGCATCGCGCTCTTTCGCGTTGACCTGATCGCATTTGGCCTGCGTTAGCTTCATACCCTGGCGAACCGGCTTGCCATCCACCAGCGTGGCACCACGGCAAATAGTCCAGATGCCGCTGCCGTCACGATAAGCCGTCAGGCTGTTGCCTTCTTTCTCGTTGAGGAACTGATCGAGGATGACCGTCGCTGGCGCACCAGCAAGGACCAGACCCAGCACTGCGGCGCTTAACTTTGCCTTCGCTCCCATTACTGGCCCCTGGCGGCTTTACGCCGATCCTCTTTGATTTTGAAATACAGGTTGGTCAGATACGTCAGCAGACCAAAAAGAATACTGGCGAGAACACCAATTGCCGCCCACTGCGAGGGCGAGACTTTATCCAGTAGCTGGAGCACCCAGAACCCTCCGTTTGCTCCGGCAAAACCGTAGCTCACACCGGTTGTGATTTTGTCCATTCGATACATACTCCACCTCCGCTTTTGGGAAGTGCTGTGTGGTTAGGTTGGGGGATAAAAAAAGACCTGCTCGGACGAACAGGTCTAAATCAGGAAATGCTTGCTGTTATTGTGTATGTGGTGCCGGGTGCCTCCCGGTGAACGCTGCTCAGCAACAGCGTCCCGGTATAACTGATGCCGACTTAACATGCTCAGGTATGCTGATACGCCCTCCACACAGGGGGATTCACCACACAGACAATGTAAATTGGAGCATTCCACACTGTCAAATTATTCTATCTGGCCATTATTCGGCACGGATATAAGAGATCCACGCACCGGGGCTGGCAATATGAGAGGGTTGCAGCGTCGCCAGCCAGGCGGTCCCCCAGGTCTGGTTAGTCGGGAACAAAAACCACATCACAGCGGGCTTGAATGACACAACTTTACAAATTTGAGTTAAGTCTTATAATGATGTTGCTGATATGTAATCAGCTTTCCCTGATTTGTAACTTTTTCAGCCCGAACTCTTTGACTCGGGCATTTTTTTGTCTATATTTTTGTCGCACGTATAATAAAAAAGTAGATACTCCTACCCTATTTCCCCGGATATCACCAGGCCGGGGTTTCTTTTATCCACCGAAACAGAACTCAGAGTATCTGGCAGTGATGCCTGAATACGAAAAGGCCCCACGAAATTTCGCAGGGCCTCTGTGTGTACTGTATTTTCTTCGCTGTCACCTACAACTTAGGCAGCATATCAAAGTAGACTCAAATATGGCTTATTTAGTTCGGTTTTGCAAGACTTGCATGTGAATTTGTTGTCTTTTGTTGTGAACGTGATCGACAAATTGAAATCAGCGACTGCTTATCCAATGCGAAGAATATGCGAGCCATAGCCAGCCAGTGCGGCTTATACGTCTCTGTCCACGTCGAATCAGCGACACCTACAAGTGCGGCAAGGTCAGCAAACTGATAGCTCTCACGCCGGGCCAGTTGCTCTTTAACGTCCTGCGCCGCCAGCCAGATAAGCGCTTTGAGCTTTTCTTTGGTCTTCCCTGCCATGCGCCGTCCTTTAATCGAATCGCTGAACCGCTGCCATCCATGCTGCACAATCACCCTCTGCAGGCTAAAATTGGTGTCATGCAGGTAGTTCCATTTCACCCAGGCGCTTTCGGTATCTTCCAGTTTAGCAATAGCGCGCCGCCAGCTTGCCGTTGAAAACTCCACCGGGATGACCTGCGGGATAGAGGTTCCTTTCGCGTGCGATTGTTTGCCCGGTACTGGAGGATTTCGCAGCATGATTTTCTTCCCCGTCACTTCATCCGTGATGAACTGGCGTTTACGCGGGTACCGTTCGTGGGTGAACTGGAGCAGTTCCACCAGCGCCACTAATTGCCCCTTTGTGCGACCGCTAAAATCAGTAGTGGCCAGCGCGATTTCTTCCCGGACGTATTGCAGATATTGTTCGTTCATGCGGCGGCCTCTGATGGTTGTTTTTGCTGTGTGGTTTTAACTGGCTTGCTGTGGCGATTTATGGCGGGCAGTTTCGCCCGCGCTACGCTTTCGGCCTGGTACTGGATGAAGCGGGCGAAGGTCATTCATCGACTCTCTCGTTCTGCCACAATGGCAGGGATGATTTATTGCCAGCGCGGCGGATCCGTGATTTGGCATTTTTCTCAATCTGAATCAGCTTTTCTATGTTCTGCCTGCGCTGCTTTTCTTCCCTGCGAAGGTATTTCACGTTTTCTGCATACCGGGATTCCTGATTGCAGAGAGTCATGATGAATTCGAAAGGCTCAAGCAAGGCATCACAGCGTCGGCAGCGAACGGTTCTTTCTTTCTCATTCACCCAGACGGCTTCATGTCGGCAACGGAGCTGCTCCCCATCACGTGTAATAGCGAGATCATCCCCAATGCTTTCCTTGCGAGAGGGAAATACAACGACATTGCCAAGCTCATTCTCGGTTTCGGTAGTCATGCTTTCACGATCCCCTCTTTGAGCCAGATAACCTGAGTTCGGGCCATTCCTTCCAGCGCACACTCTTTCGCGTATTCCGCGTCAACAAGGTGCGTACGGCGGTCGATTTCGTCGTGACAGGCTGAGCATGCGATTGTTGCGATGAGGTCAGGCGGCTTAATGCCGGTTCCGCATAGCCCAGCCAGGCGTATATGCGCCAGAATGGAAGTTTCAGGGTTGCCGTTACAGACTCCAGGAATGCGGACCTGGCATTCTCGGCCACGAGCTGCTTTGCGTAAATCGGTCATTATGCCTCCTGCTTATCGCGCAACTGCTGAAACTCGCAGTTATCAGGCATGAGGCAATAGCTCCACTGCATGCCTCTATGCTCGCCCTGCCGTCCATTGATAGATGCATGCACCAGCGCAGGGTTACACCCGTAATTCTTGGTGGACTGCATTGACGGGAACCAATATCCGTATCCGTTCCGTTCTGCGATAACAGGCGTTTTGTTCTTATTGGAAAGCCCGGTTTCATTGGCGTGCTTCATGTTCATCGCATGAGTGCACCACTCAAGATTCTCTGGCAGGTTGTTATGTTTATTGCCGTCAATGTGGTTTACGTGCGGGTAATTATTGGGGTTTGGCACAAAGGCGAGAGCCACGAACCTATGTAGCATCTCGTGCTTACCAGAAAGAGAAACCCTGATGTATTGCGATGAGGTGCACCCCTTAAGAATCCGACCAACGATCGTTCTAGTGGTCCATGTTTTCTTGTCTCGTCCACACGTGGTTACTTTGCGTGGAAGGCTTTTAACACGCGCCAAGGAGCTAACCTCAAAACGATCCTCGTACCCCGGAACTGGCATCCAAATTTCTTCATCAAACATGTTCGTGTCCTTTCTCGTGATATTCGGAGTTCGCAGGGATCCGCAGCTTGATGCCTCGCTCGGCGCACCAGACTTCAATGCGACGCAGGTAGAAGGTCATCTCTTCGGAGTCGAGAAGCTTTGTAGACTTAACCCATTTCGTTACGCCGAAAATGGTTACTGGCTTGGCTGGGCAATAGAGGTCTTTGAAAAATTCATGGAGTTCTTCATCAGTGTGCGTTTCGGTCGAGTTCTGACTGGCTGCGTTGGCGACATCGCTATTCCACATCCACATAAGTGAGTTCTGAGGGATGGAACGCTTGTCTTTCCACGGCTTGATGATGAGGCGATAACAGTCGCCAGATTCCAGCATGGGCTGTATCTGCTTACCGATAGCGTTGAAGTTGGATTTGTGAAGACGGATGCCGTCTTTGTTCATGCTCACACGGCCTCCTTAACGGAAACCGCTGAATACAGAAAATCGCTGGCGTAGCAAAACGTCAGTGACTGAGGATGTTTCGAGTTGTGGTGCGCCATAATGTCCCCATCGTGGCGCAAATGGACTGTCGGGTGTTCAGGCCGACAGCACTGGTATTATGGACAGGTGATTGTGGAAAATCAAATCATGGATGGTCAATCTGAAAGATCGGCATCTGTAGCGATCATGAATTTAAAAAATTCTATGGCTTCCAACCACTGACTGTACACTTGAGCGCCAGTGCTTGTAGGCTCGGTTTTTCTAAAAAAAGCATCTGGTCCGATTTCATAATTTAATTCTTCGAATAACTCCATATTCAACTGAGCAATGAAAAAGGTTTTTAATTCCTGAGTTTCTGATGCATTTACGATCTGCTGGTGCTGCTGAATGTTTTTCATTGCCAAACTCAGGCATCTAACAATATTTGCTGCATCATGAAAATCCCATTCAGCCCCTTTCTTTCCTTTCGAGTAACTATTGGCTTTTTCCGCACTGGCTTTTAGTGATTCGTACAACCCTATCTTGGCTTGTATTTGCAAAGCTTTTTCTGCGGTAGCCTTGCTTGCGAAAGCGGCCACCGCCGAAGCCACTGCTCCTATTGCCGAAACGATTGCAGTAATAATACCCAAATAAGTGCCTACATTTTCCCACGTCATAGTTATTCCTTTAATGCCCCTCGATGCTTTGAGGGGCATTATATCAGGCTGCGATTTCTTTTGCGGTGCACATATCAGGCAAATTGGCCCTTACCAGCGCCTCAGCAAACGGAGGCGGTAGGCATACTCGAGTAATGCGTCACTCACATCACACCCCCTTCGGCGCTGCGGCGCGGCAAGATTCAGGCGGAGTGAACCCGATTACCTGATCGCCCTCAGTCACGAGACGCAGCAACATAGCCAGGTTATCTATGAGCTCGCCTTCGACGTTCGCCCACTCTTCCCGGCCTTCGGTGTAATGGATTACCGCTTTGATGACTTCGCCGCTTTCCTCAGCAACTTTGTTCAGCACGTAGTTAGGCTGCGGAAACTTACGCATGGCCTTATCTGCTCTAACTCGGGCAGCGTCCACCAGGCCAGCGAAGTAATCCGGCACCGCTGCCGGGATTGATGGTGCGGGGTGGGCGTACACCTCGACAATGCCATCATTGACTGGCCACTCTCCATCCTTACAGTAATCGGTCGTTGCTTCGACCGTTCCACCTGAAATATGAAATGCACCAATAGGCTCTTGCTCATGCGCCGCCAGGAGTGCGCGGGCCATTGCTGCGGCGTCACCGCATTGAACATGGTCGGTGTCGACAATGCGTTGCAACTCTTCTTTGCTCAGTTCGTGTTTCATACGGCCTCCTGATACTGTTCAATCCCCATGCGCTGGCAGGCGGTGAGGAAAATTGGGGTCTCTTTTTCGATGCCGATGAATGGGCGGCCAGTTTCCAGGCATACAACACCTGATCCAGCGCTGCCCATTGTGAAATCCAGCACCACATCACCAGGGTTGCTGTACGTTTCGATGAGGAACCGGTACAGCGCCAGCGGCTTTTGCGTTGGGTGATAGTTGGCCTTTTGCTTATCGCTCGAGAAAAATTTGACGTCGCGCGGGTACCGACTTGTTGAGTCGTACTCGGTCAGAGATAACGCTTTGCCATAACACTCCGAATTAACCGTCTTACGCTTTGAGGTGCGTCGTGGATGGCCGTGCGTAAACTGTGGGTTGTAGGTCGGCTGGCGACGGTAAAACACCTGGATGTTTTCGTGGGCGCGCAACGGCTGCTTTTTGGCATTGAGAAATCCGGTAGCGTTACCTTTTTCCCAAATCCACTCGGTGCGCCAGTGGCGCAGGTTGGTGCTGACCAGCACGCTGGTAAACGGCTGAGCGGAAAACAACACAATGGCCGCCGACGGTTTGGCGATGCGGTACAGCTCACGCCACATCACCTGCAGGTCGAGAACGGAGTCCCATCGGCATTGCGTGGTACCGTAGGGAATGTCCGCACACACTAGGTCAACCGACCCGCTGGCTAATGTCGGGAAAATGTCGAAGCAGTCAGAGTTGTGCAACTGAATCATCTTCACTCCCCTCCCACGACTACGCCGTCGTAAACTTCGCTCAAATGCCCGCGAATCTGCATGCGGCGTAATGCGCTGTACATGTAATCGCATTCAGCCTGTTTGTTTGCCTGGAATGGTTTATAGGCCTTCGTGCACCACATGGCGTTACCTGGCCATCCATGCACTTTGTAGACACGCCCGTTTTTTACGTGCAGCAATCCCCACCCTGGTGGCAGATCAGAAACCTCAATGAATCCCGGCTCAGCCATGAAAAATCGCCAGTCTCCCATTCCGATTTCAGGCTCAATGCGAAAGCGTTTTTTGCGGTCAGCCAGAAAGTCGCTGCGAGAACATTTAACCTCAATAAGGCATGAGGCCAGATTGCGAAATCCGATGGCATCAGGTTGCTCACCAGTGGCAACAGCAGCAACAAAGCGATCGTGAAACGCCACCTTGAAACCGTTGTTTTGAAGGAAGCGACAAGCTATCTGACAAAGCTCATCATGCGTTAGTGGCATCTTCCCCTCCCACTTTCAGAGTGATGCCAGCGGCGCGTAAGGTTCGGCGCATCACGGTTTCAACTTCGCTACGAACTCGTCCCGCCAACGCGTTGTAATCTTCGGTGTCAATTTCAAACCCAGATTGGTACATGAACGAGCTGACTGGCGCGATCACGTCATGCTCGCAGTCATCCGGCAACTTAACGGTGAGCGTGCGGGCCTCCAGTTCGGCGATGCGCGCATTCAATACGCTGTTCGACATATCAATGGTTCTGACCTGGTCCTGCAAGCCGTCAATAGCCTCCAGAATGGATTCGTTATCACCAGCGCATCCTAAAGCTTCGGCGTACTCTTTTTGCACCTGGTCGGCGGTCTCTAGGAGGAATTCGCGATGGATCAATTTGCGTTGCAACTCAGCAATCAGCGCCTTATCCGCTTCACGCTCTGCCAGCAGAGTGGTGTAGAGTGGCGAAATGTTTCTTTCGATGTCAGTGATTACACTCCATATAGGAACAGATTCAACGTCCTGCTTAGCCATGCTGCGATAACTGTCCGCATATGAAAGTACAGGGTTTCGTTCCTGAATTTTCAGTTCGTCACTCATGGTTAGCTCCTTTGCTCTCGCGAAGCTGGCGGGCGAATCTCTCACCTCTGTCTTCAAGATAATCAGCGACCTCATGGTACGGCTCCTGAATTACCCCCAAACCTCCACCTGCAGTACGTAACCCCGCTGCAGTTTTGGCTACAAACATCTCCACCCCTTCTGCTCGCAGTGCGGCCATTGCGGAGGATGAGGCGGGGGTTTCCGGATCCCAGTCGTTGCTTTCGAACCAGGAATCTAGTGGATCCAGGGCGTCATTCAGATGCCAACCTGATACCTGAAATCCTTGCCCGTAAAGCTCCTGGTTAAATCCATCAACCGCGACTTTCAACCCCACATTCTCAGCCGTGATGGCTCCGATCTGCGCCTGCAATTCGCGCACAGCGTTAGACAGCCCGGTGATCAGTTGGTTGGTTGCCACGGGCACATAGCAGGATGCAGGCCCGGCGGCTTTTAACATTTCGTCGATAGTCATTTCTGCGCACTCCCGAAAATTTTGTGCACCTGGTAGCCCTGCCAGTTCTGGCGGCAAAGTCTGGCAACGGTATTCACTTCCACTGGCTTAACTGGTTTGATGTTCACCTGTCCGCAGGGGTGAAGTCGGTAAACCGGGTGGCGAGAAGCGCCGGTACGCAACACGACAGACTTGCGAATCAGGTGCAACAGAAGGTTGTGTGATTTTTTGCTGTCACACCCCAGCAACGCCTGAACCTGTCGAGGCGTTACGGTCTGATTAACTCGCAGAAATTCGATAATTGACCACAATGGTTGGCTCGCCATAGTCACGCCCTCCCGCCTTTGAAACCAAACTTCGCCCGGATTTCCTGGACCTTCGACATGCTCTGCTCACGCGTCAGCGGTTTGGTCCCTAACACTGGCAAACGAGCAATCGGCTCGGGGATAACCTCACCACTGCGGACGCGTTTAACCATTTTCTCCAGTTCCTCACCAGCCTTGCGGTTCAGTTCCGGGTCACTCAGGCCCTGAGAGCGCATAGCCTGATTCAGCACCGTAACCATCCAGTAGCAGGCTTTGGACCTGGTAGTGTGCTTGCCATCATCGGTTTTACCGGGCCACGGATAGGATTCTGCGTCCGGGTAGCGTCCACGTGTACGGCAGTACTGGTACACCAAAGCGATCAGCTCGTTCTTGTCAGGCAAACCGACGGCAGCGCTTTCTTCGGCGCGGCACCAGGCAATGAACTGACCGGGTGACGGCAGAAACGGCTTTGCCTGTTGGCGTGCGACACGCATTCCGGCAGCAACCTGGTCCATGGTCGTGATGCCGTTTTCACGGAATGCCAGAAGCCACTGGCGGCGGAACTCGTCGAATTCATCCTGCGTGCGGAAATTGGCGATAGCTGCCGGGAACGTGGCGCGCAACTCTGCAAACAAACCATTGAATACGGCGGCAACCTGCTGAGCCTGGGTAACCTGCTCGCGCTCGTCCTGCACTTCCGGGAGGCCGTGAGCAGCGCGGCGGAAGTTTTCGCGATCGAGGTTGTGAATCTGTTCAGAGAGACTTTTCATCGAGCACCCCGTTGATCCAGTCGGTATTGTTGAAGTCGATAGGCTGCGCCTGGCTGACGCGGCTATTGCGGCCCTGGCGTTTGGTTGTGAGCTTGTCCCATTGCTTGCGCAGGCTGGTTGGGCTGAGGATGTTTTCTTTCCAGAAATCGTCCTGGCTTGCCCATCGGAGCAGATCGCAAATTTCACGATGATTTCGGTTGTCCTGGATGCGCATCAGGCGGATGGTATTGGCCCATTCAACCCAGCGAGGCTCGGACAGACTTGCGTTTACCACCAGCAGCTGTGCATAAATCCACTGAGCGGCACGGAGGTCTTCGGCGGTTCCCCAGGATTTGCCTGCCGGGGTGTAAACACCGCCTACGGCTTCGGGGTGACGAGAAAGAAACTTTTCTGTGGGGTCGTCCTGGGATTCTTTAGAATTCCTGGACGAAGATCTTTTAATACTGTTCTTGTTATAGTCTTGGGTGTCTACCGTTTCCGGGAAGGTTTTTCCCGATTCCGGTAAGGATTTTCCTGTTTTCGGGAAAAGTTTTCCCGTTTTCGGCTTGTCTAAAATCCAGGCAGAAAGGTCAGTATTTATACCGACAATTTTCATCACTCCCTGCTTGTGACTGAAAATAATTCCTCGCTCGGCAAGTGATTTAATTGCATCAGAAACGTGGGAATCACTCAGGTCAGTAAGCCCGGAAATGACGGTATTCGTAACCCGGTCCTGTTTTTTATTCCATCCATAGGTCAGCCAGATAACCGCCTCAAGACATTGCCACTCCCGGCCTGACATGCGCAGGCGTGGTTTGAGCTGCTGTATCTCATTGGCGACCCTGGTATACCCGTTGGACAGGTCGGCCATACGACCTCCCGTTTGCTCGGTATTGTTTGGGAAATTGATAATTTCAGCAGTATTTGACATACTAAATCCTGTGAATTGATCCAGTTAATTCGCGACCGAAGGCCGGTACTGTTCGAGCAGTCCGGTCTTCACCCTTTCAGAACAAACCAGCCTGATTACCGCCTTTCTTAACCGCGCGTTTTGCTTCGCGACGTTCGGCTGTACTGGTCTGTTTCTCTGCCCACAAACGGGCATGTCGTAAAACGTCATCGAAGATTTTTCCCTTCTGGCTGGACTGGCTCATACGCCGATATAAGTCCACAGCCTGGTATACCCCCCCCCTGAGCCACCGAAACCGAAAATCCCAGCTTGAGCAGCTCGGCGCGAACGTGTTTTTCGATAAACTCGATGTGGTTCATCAGTCCCACCCCAGCGGGCCAGGCCTGCACCGTTCTGCACGTAGCCCGATGTCGGCCAGCGTTTCGACCGATTTAAGGTAATCGCGTGACACCACCACCGCCTCCGGCGGAACCACCTGCAACTCCAGCGCTGAAAGCTCGCGGGCTATTTCAGAGAAATGACTGTCCGCCTTGCGCTTGCTTACTGCTGACTCACTGACACCGATGCGCTCGGCGTAATTTTTTTGCCCCACTGATGCAAGCCGATTGAGCAAAATGCTTTCTATTTCAAGTGGCTTGAGAATCGGCGGTTCTAACTTGCGTGATATTGAGTTCTCCATTGGTGATACTCCGTTGCGTTTGGTTAAAACGCCCAACATCGGCGTCATTGTTGTGATTGGTTTTCACCGTAAAGCAGCCAGCGCGGGTCACAGTGCAGTGCATTGGCTAACTCAAATAAAAAACGCGGACGCTTCGTTGAACCGGCCTCGATAGCTTGAAGTGATTGCTGCTTCATCCCGGCCAATTCAGCTAATTGGGCCTGAGACAGATTCATCTCTTCGCGTTTTTTCTTGAGGCGTTGAGAAATTGTTTCCATAAGACCTCCACAGTTTTATCTGTATTCAACAACAGTTATTTCTGTTTGTCAAATACAGTTTTAACTGTGAACATCAAGGTAAATTAGAAGGGGGAGCTATGAGCCTTGCGGATCGCGTAAAGCAAAAGAGAATTGAGTTGGGGCTAACCCAAACAGAAGCCGCTGAAAGATCGGGTATTCGTCAGCAATCGTGGCAAAGCATCGAAGATGGGAAAACACTAAAACCAAGAAATATCGTTGGGATTGGTAAGGCGCTAAATTGCGATCCATCGTGGCTTATGAACGGCGGCGCGTTTATGTCCACAAGCGAGATAAATTCTCGTCGTGTTCCACTTATCAGTTATGTCCAGGCTGGCGCTTTAGCGGAGAAAAAGCCTATCGAATCCTTTGATGGTGATTTTGAATACATCCTTACCGACCTTGATTTATCTGAACATAGTTTTGCCTTGAGAATTGATGGCGACTCTATGGAACCTGATTTTAAGGCCGGTGATGTAATTATTGTGGACCCAGAAATCGAGCCAGCACCTGGGGAGTTTGTGGTTGCGAAAAACGGTGGCGAACAAGCAACATTCAAAAAATACAGGCCTACCTATACAAACATGAAAGGCATTCAACACTTTGAACTGGTGCCACTAAATAACGATTACCCGGTAATTAACAGCGACGTGCAACCACTCCAAATCATCGGTGTCATGATCGAGCATAGAATTTATCGAAGAAAGCGTTAACCCTCCACTCTCCCTCAGACAACAGCCGACGAAAGTCGGTTTTTTTTCGCCTCAATAAAATAAATTCCGTCATTAAACAGATAGATGTGTATTTTCGTTAAAATTATACAGTTTTATCTGTTGACGATAATACAGTTTTATCTGTAAATTTAACTCATCCAAACAAACGGGCTTCGCGGTGGTGAATTGCAGTCCACCGGGACAACCAGAAGATAAGCGCCTGGCGCCACCAGCAAAGCCCGTTTCAAACAGCAGCGCAAATGGTTCAGTTCTGACGCCGGGAAAGACCGGGGAGAGAGATGGTTAATCAACACTACGGCACGATGCACATCATCCGCCAGTGCGTGGCACCCGGCATGCTGGCAATGCACCAGGGTCGCACCTGGAATGTCTCGGCAGTTCGCGGTCGCAATGTCTATCTGCGGAGCCTGCGCGAAACAACGCGCATCAGCGATTGCCTGGTAGAAATTCTGCTTAACGGGAGGGGGGATCCGATGATCCAGGGAGAAAACAACTCGCACATCAAGTGCGCCTATTGCGGTAAGCCGCTAACGGTTGAGGCCTCTGTCAAATCGACAATCGTCTACATCCACTGCTCCCAGTTGGCGCGCAAAGAAAACGACTATTGCTCAAAGCAATGCGCCGAGAATGACCAGATGGCGCACGAATCGTAAAACCCGCCGAAGCGGGCTATACGTCCGGTGACACCGACCAAAGTTACACCGGAATTTACCAAAACCAATGAATACCCAACGGGCGCTATCAATGGC